>JAUNEN010000115.1 GCA_030525525.1 Erysipelotrichaceae bacterium | reverse complement strand
AACGATTGCGTTTCGCTGATTGCCTCTTTGATGTGTGTTTATTTCTGTGAAACAGCAGGAGCCAGTGTGTCGTTGTATCTGGAAAGGAAGGTTACGATCATTGCTCGTGTGCACTTCTGACCGACACCGAATCTGCCTGTGCCGTCATTCAGACCGACTGTAATCTGATTGGAAGCTGCCCATGAAATTGCATCATAGTAATATCTTCCTTCTTCAACATCAGTGAATTCCTGATGCTCAGTAACTTCCGGCTTGCCGGCCGCTCTGTGCAGGAAGGTGACACACTGTTCACGTGTGCAGGCCTGGCCGACACCGAATCTGCCTGTACCGTCATTCAGACCGACAGTAATGCCGTTTTCGGATGCCCATGTGATCGGTGCATAGTACCATGCATCTTCAGCAACATCTGTGAAATTGCTTTCGCCCTGAGGCTCTGGTTCACCCATCAGTCTCCATAAGAAGGTGACGATCTGTTCTCTTGTGCAGGGTGCATCCGGTGAGAACTTGCCTGCGCCGCCATGACCGACTGTAATCTTTTTGTCAAATGCCCAGTAAACAGGGTTGAAGAAATACTTCTGGCTGTCTGCGACGTCTGTGAACAGAACTCTGACTGTGCAGGAACCTGTGGAACCGTCTTCGGCAGTTGCTGTAATGACAGCTGTACCGACACCGTTTGCATGAAGCAGGTTGCCGCCGTTTTCGCAGCTGACGATGGAATCATCAGAGCTTGTGAATGTGATCTGTCCTTCAGCATCTGTATGCGGAATCAATACCATCTGTTTGCCATAGACGATTTCGTAGTAATCAGAAGAGAAGTCGATCGATGATTTTGCACCGGTAAGCAGAACTTCGTGTACCGGTTCTCCGGTGTCTTTGTCATAGATGATCTCAACTGGAACCTGTCTTGGAATTCTGTAGGTGAAGCGGTTGATTTCGCCATTTGCCGGCTGTCTGATGAGTGTATCTTCAGAGATGATGAACTTTTCAGGTTCATAGCCTTCAATATATTCTTCAGAACCTGTGAGAGTTCCGTCACATCCGGCAATCATGGAGAGACCGCTTATGGAATTGATGTGAACAAGGTTTTTGCTGTCTTTGAGATCGATATTGATATTTGCGGCGCGTACACCGACACAGTCCCGCTGTGAGTCATACGCTTCCAGTGAATCGACAGTCACATCCAGAATGCCGTCGTTTACGGTTAAAGTGCCATGATCACAGTAAATACCATATGCATTTCCGATGCCTCTGAGCGAAGCTGTCAGGCTCGCACCGCCGTCGATTGTGACATCTCCGCCATAGAATGCGACGGTGGGATCTGCGGCAGCATCTGTTGCCATATTGACATTTACAGCTGCACCGTCAGTCAGATGCAGAGAACCATTCCATGGACCGCGCAATGCATTCAGGTTGAGCGCATAGAGCCCTGCAGCTTCAGGTGCATACATTTTGATTGCCACCGTGGAGCCGCTCAGTGTCGCTGTTCCCTGTGCCCATAAACCGTTGAATGTAACAAGCAGGCTTTCTGTCGGAAGGTATTCTTCGGGATCCACAGCAACATTAATCTCAACGTTTGCTTTGCCGATATAAAGGTCATCGTCCGCCATCAGGGTTCCGTATGAAGTGGGTCTGCCCGGGTTATGGGCAGGAGCCATATTTGCGATTACAGCTGCACCGTCTTCAATCACCAGATTTCCGATTGCTTCGATTCCTTCTCCGGTTGTGTTGATTGTCACGGTTCTGCCTGAATTGATTCTGATATTTCCGGCATATACCGATTCACAGATGTGATTGTCTACCGCTTCAAATGTCACATCTGTATCAATGATCAGATCAGTGTCGGAATAGTATGTATTCAGACCGCCTCTCAATGTCAGGGGATCTCCTTCGAGAATGATCGCCGGATATTTTTCGTGATATGCAGCTGCCACATAGGTGTTGAGTGTGACACCGCCTGAATTAACATCTTCAGCGTACCAGCGGTTATCAATCACACAGTCTCCGACCATCCTGATATGATATTCATCGTTTGCACAGCTTCTGTCCATCATCATCAGTCCGGGAGTGGGCCTGAATGCACCGTCATAAACCGATGTTTCAAGGTTGGTCATATTGACATGATCAAGCGTGACTTCGGAGCCGTCTGATGCCAGTGAAATTTTGCCGCTGCCAAGACCGTATTCGGCAAGGTCAATTGTATCTCCGGCCAGTACTGCATAGTCGCTGATATAGAGAAGGGGGAACCGCTCATTATAATTGTCACATACAAGTTCTGCCTGATCAGACTTGATGATGTTTCCGTCTTCATCTGCCATCTCGCACCAGTAATACAGGGCGCCTTCGGTATAATCTGTAGACGGTCTTTCCAGTGTGTCGGTTTTTGCACTTGTTCCGTCAAGCTGGAAGATATGTGCATTATCGGTCATGTACCATTGATAGGAAACGATTTTTTCGGGATGATTCACTTCGACATGGAATGACACCGGATCGGGGTAGCTGTATTCCTGTGATTCAGGCTGGACGGTAATTTGGATTTCCTCGCCTTCAGCATTGACTGCTGCAGTGCCTGAACCAAATAAAAGGCCTGCAGCGCCAATCATGGCGATCAATCTGATCTTTTTGCTGCTCATAATTTTTCCCTTTCCATTGATCTTCGATTGCATGCATGTTGGAAATACATGTATCTGTAAGTATCATAGCATTTTCTGAATTCTGTCTGAGCGGGTAAAAGATTAATTTGAATACATTTTCTGAATTCTGTCATTTTAGAGACACGTGTTGATTTTCTGCGGCTGGATGGTTCATCTGGTGAAATTGGAGCCCGCCCGTTTGGTTGACATCCATGTCTTTGTGAATTAAAGTTAGACTATACAAACCGGGTGAGCGACCCGGTATGTTTCAAAGCACTGGTTAGAAATAACTAACAATGTGAGAGGGTATGATGTTCTGGGATCAGGCTGCACCGTTTTATGATCTGTTTGCGGATGTTTACAATCGTAAAGTTCATGAAAAACTGAAAGAAATTGTCAAATCTGAAATAAAACATGAGGACAATGTCCTTGAATGCGCATGCGGTACAGGAATGCTGAGCGGGGCAGTGGCGCCTTTATGTGCTTCATTAACTGCGACCGATCTTTCCGATGCAATGCTCAAAAGGACTAAGAAGAAATTCAGTGCATATACAAATCTGACCTTCATGAAAGCGGACATAATGAATCTGCCTTTTGAAGATGAAGTATTTGATGTCAGTATCGCAGCCAATGTGATCCATCTTCTCGATGAACCGCTTGCAGCGATCAGACAATTGCAGCGGGTGACAAAAAAAGATGGAAAAATCATCATCCCGACTTACATGAACAAAGAAAAAAGCGGGAAAGAAAGCACATTCTCGAAAACTCTCGATCATGCCGGAGCAGACTTCAGACAGGCATTTACTGACAGCTCATACCGCTCATTTTTTGATCAGGCAGGATATGAGAATATCCGCTTCATAAAGATTGACGGTCGGGTTCCGTGTACCGCTGCAGTCATGATCAACACAAAATAATCAGAACAGGAGGATTTATGTCAAAGAAAGCATCGCAGTTTCAGGTGAAAGCAATGAGTATTGGCTATCGGGGAAAAGGAATCTTCAAGCCGCTTAATACCGGAAGAATCGATGAACATGTTGCATGTGTACGTGAGTGGATTGCCAATATATTCTTCTATACAAAAAACGGCACGACGATCATGATCGACGCCGGCTACAGCTATGAGAGACTTGCCGAAAAGATGAGCTGGCTGAACATCGATCCCGCTTCGGTTGAACATATTTTTATAACTCATCAGGATACCGATCACGTCGGTGCACTGGAAACCGACAGTGCAGGCTTATTCAGGAATGCAAAAGTTTATCTCAGCAGAATAGAAAACCGCTATCTGACCCGTGAAATCCGCCGTAAGGTGATCTATGGGGCATATAAGCTTCCGTATGTGAATATGAATAACGGAAAGGTTCTGCTGGAAGACGGGCAGATCATTGAAATCAACGGAATCAAAGTCGAATGCATTCTTGTGCCGGGACATACATGGGGACATATGGTTTATCTGATCGATGATGAATATCTGTTTACCGGCGATACGCTCTGGTTCGGAGCGGATGGCGGATACAGCTTCATCAACTCTCTGGCAGAAGACAATCAGCTCGCTGTTTCCTCTCTGAAAAAGCTGCAGTCAATTCTGAAAGAAAGAAATCATCCGGTGAAGATTATCACCGGCCATACCGGATGGACTTCTGATATGGAATTTGCCTTTGCCCATATCGACCGTATATGCAATTCGCTTGAGAAACAGAAACCGTTTGATCCGACAGCCCCGTATGACGGCTATGATGAAAGCGATGATACAAAGGAAAAAGCAGAGACTGTGATGCTTGCCGAAAGAAGCTATGTAAAGGCGGCTGATTATAAAAACTGGATGCCGAAAGGAATGATTGCTTCGTTCGCGGCAGCTTCCGCACTTTCTGCTGGCGGGGCAGTCGCCTGTGAGATTCTGATGGATGAATCAAAACCGTTATTGAAGAAAGCTGCAAAGACAGCACTGAACACTTCGGCAATCGCATTCGGCGCTGCTTCAGTCTGGTGCACAATCCTTTACAATGCATTCTCCTACGAAGGAAAGCGGAAACTTTCAAAGCAGATCATTGACGGCACGGCTTCATATATTCATATTCCCGAAGGCGGCAGGGGACTTGATGTCGGCTGCGGCAGCGGCGCCCTGAGTATTGCGGCTGCCAAAGCAAATCCAAAATCTTCCATTACCGGCATTGATACATGGGGTCCTGAATATGCCTCATTCAATCAGAAAAGATGCGAGGAAAATGCAGCGGCGGAAGGCGTTTCAAATGTCAGCTTCCAGCATGGCAATGCAATCAAACTTGATTTTGAAGATGAAACATTTGATGCCGTGATGAGCAATTATGTCTATCACAATATTTCCGGTCATGACAAGCAGCAGCTTTTAAGAGAAACCCTGAGGGTACTGAAAAAAGGCGGCACTTTCGCAATCCATGACATCATGTCAAAAGCCAGATACGGAGATATGGAAAAGTTTGTCAGAGAGCTCAGGGAAGAAGGCTATGAAGAGGTTCATCTGATTCATACAGACAACGGCATGTTCATGTCAAAGAAGGAAGGGATCTTCCTTGGCTTAAGCGGTTCAGCACTGCTGATGGGAAAGAAGTAATCATATGAAGAAAATCAGATTTGAACCGGAAAGAAACGGCTTCCACGGCGTATTCTATCCATGCAGAAAAGATACTGATTCCGCCATCATTCTGATGCTCGGCGATTCTTCGGAAGATCTCATGGCAAAGTGCGGAGTGAAGTGGCTTCATGATCAGGGAGTTCATGTACTTGCCATGTCACCTGCCGAAAAGGATTACGGGCATCATGAATATCCGCTTGAGCGCTTTGAAGAAGCGATCCGCTGGCTTCATCTGCATGGCTGCACGAAAATCGGAATTGCCGGTGCTTCAACAACCGGAATGCTTGCTTTGTGTGCTGCGTCCTTCTTTGACGACATTACACTCACAATTGCTTTGACACCCTGTGATTTTGTGATGGAAGGCTTTTACAGAGACGGCAAAGACGGTGCAAAAGAACGTCCCGGTGATTTTGAATCGTCCGTTTCCTACAGAGGAAAAGGATTGCCGTTTCTGCCGTATGCATACCGCCATCCCGATTACTGGAACATGATTCAGAAGGAAAGCAAAGAAACCGGCAATATGATTGCAAGCAGAAATCTGTTTGACGAATCAGAAAAGCGCCATCCGCTGAAAGAAGAGGAAATGATTCAGATTGAGAAGATCAAAGGAAAGATCATCTGCATCGGCGCCGAGGATGATGCATTATGGGATACATGCCGCTATATCAGAAGAATGGAACAAAGACTTTCTGAGCGTCCTCATGAAAGCAGCTTTGAAGCATATACGTATGAACACGGAACGCATTTTGTCTTCCCGCAGGCGCTTCTTACAAAAGCCCTTCCGGTAGGATCGCGTTTGTTCATATCAATGATGTTCAAAGCGGCGAAAGAATATCCGAAAGAATGCCTTGAAACACGAAAAGATATCGATAAAACATTGAGAAAAGCCATTTCAGAATGGAAAGCAGAATAGACTGATTCAATGAAAAAGCCCGCGGCTGCGGGCTTTGGTGTTTTCTAGCGGTGTTTGTATTCGATGACTTCTCCGCTCCATGATTTCTTCAGGATTTCCTGCATGTCCTTGACCATCGGAACGCGCGGGTTGGCAGGAGAGCACTGATCTTCATAAGCGAGGTAGGAAAGCTTTTCAACCGCATTGAACCAGTCTTTCTCATTGAGATAGTCAAGAGAAGAGAAGTTCATGGTGATGCTGCAGTCGGTACCGAGCTGCCATACTGCCTGTGCGAATGCTTCGACACCCTGTTCAAGGGATGTGACTTCAAGACCGATTGCCCGGGCAAGTTCGCAGTATCTCAGATCTGCATTGTAGTACTTGTACTTCGGCCATAAGCCCGGTTTCTCCGGCTTTGTGCCGTTATAGCGGATCGTATACGGTAAGAGAATTGCATTGGCAAGGCCATGGGGCACATGGAATTCAGCACCGATCTTATGAGCCATGGAGTGGTTCATGCCGAGGAATGCATTGGCGAATGCCATACCTGCCATGCAGGATGCGTTATGCATCTTCTCACGTGCTTCCGGATCATTTTTGCCGTTATGAACAGCACGCGGCAGATATTCAAAGACCATCTGCACAGCCTTGAGTGCCAGGGCATCTGTATAATCGCTCGCAAGAACGGAGACATATGCTTCAACCGCATGTGTCAGCACATCCATACCTGTATTTGCCGTAATTGATGCCGGCAGACTCATTGTCAGAGCCGGATCGATGATGGCAACGGTCGGCGTCAGGGAGTAGTCAGTCAGCGGATATTTGATATGAGTTTCCTTGTCGGTAATGACAGCAAACGGAGTGACCTCTGAACCGGTACCGGAAGTGGTCGGGATGCAGACAAGACTTGCTTTTTTACCGAGTTCAGGATATCTGAAGGCACGCTTTCTGATGTCCATGAATTTCTGCTTCAGATCATCGAAGTTGACTTCCGGATGTTCATAATACAGCCACATTCCCTTGGCTGCGTCCATGGCGGAACCGCCGCCCAAAGCGATGATGGTATCCGGCTTGAATGACTGCATCAGGGAAAGACCTTTTTTGACAGTCTGGATGGAAGGATCAGGTTCAACATCGCAGAACAGCTCGTAGGTGACCTTGTTCTGTCTTAAAGCCAGCTGGTCGGTGACTTTCTCGACATAGCCGAGCTGAACCATGGACTGATCGGTGACAATGAATACCTTATTCATTTCAACCATGTCATGGAGGTATTCAATGGAATTCTTTTCGATATAGATCTTCGAAGGGATCTTGAACCACTGCATATTATTCCTCCTCTCGCCGATTTTCTTGATATTCAGAAGATTGATCGTACTGATATTGTCAGAAACACTGTTGTGGCCGTATGAGCCGCAGCCAAGTGTCAGAGAGGGGATGAATGAGTTGTAGATATTGCCGATGCCGCCGAAGGTGGAAGGGGAATTCCAGATGATACGGCATGCCTTGAT
>JAUNEN010000202.1 GCA_030525525.1 Erysipelotrichaceae bacterium | reverse complement strand
GATGCCCAGTGGTTGGTACGAATGGTAGAAAATCTCCTGTCTGTTACCCGTATGGACAGCGGCAATGTGCAGATTTCCACCGTAGTGACAGCAGTAGATGAATTACTGGACTCTGCTCTGCTAAAATTTCAGAAACGCTATTCGCATCAGAAGGTTTTACTAGATTTACCCCAGGAACCTGTGCTGATTTCCGTAGACTGTATGCTGATGGAGCAAGTTGTCATCAATCTGCTGGAAAATGCGGTTCAGCATGCGACGGGATTTACGCAGATTTTGCTGCAGGTTCGGATTCAGGAGCAGAAGGTAGTTGTGGAAATCACGGATGATGGCTGTGGTATCCCGCCGGATCGGCTGCCACAGCTGTTTACCGGATATTTTACTCCTGGAGAACAGCCTGCAGACGGAGCCAAGCGCAATGCCGGAATCGGCTTGTCCCTGTGTGCCACAATTATACACGCCCACGGCGGAATCATTGAGGCCGAAAACAATCCGTCAGGAGGAGCAACCTTCCGATTTACGTTACAAATGGAGGACGTGACTGATGAACAATAAGTATAAAATACTGCTGGTGGAAGATGACGAGAATATCCGAATTATGGTAGGTGCTATGCTGGAAAGCGCGGGCTATCAGGTGATTGAAACCAGCTCCTGTAATACTGCCATCACGCTGGCTGTTTCCCATATTCCTGACCTGATCCTGCTGGATCTGGGACTTCCGGATATGGATGGGATTAAGCTGCTGGAATATGTGAGGAAAACAGATCTGACGCCCATTATTATTCTGTCTGCCAGATCCGATGAAATGGAAAAGGTGAAAGCCTTTGATATGGGTGCCAATGATTACATTACAAAACCTTTCAGCGCGGCAGAATTTTTAGCCCGTGTCCGGTCCGCTCTGCGTTTTTCCAGACACAGTGCTGATGAAGGATGCCTCGCCGGGGAGACTTTCCGGTTTCGGGATCTACGGATCGAGTACGATGCAAGGCGCGTGTTTGTCGGTGACCGGGAGGTAAAGCTGACCCAGACAGAATACAACATTCTGGCATATCTGTCAGAATCCAGTGGAAAGCTTCTGACCTATTCCTCCATCATCAAAGCCATCTGGGGTCAGGCAACAGAGGGAAGCGTCAAACGACTGCAGGTGAATATGGCCAACATCCGGCGTAAACTGGGAATCCAGCCGGGAGAATACAGCTACATCGTCAATGAGCTTGGCGTAGGCTATCGAATGAATACGGATTAAGAGACGGATAATGCCGTCTCTTATTTTTTACCCATCGTTAAACAGGAACGTGCTATAGTTTGATATGGGAAATCTTCCGAAATAACAGAAGGGATTCTTCTAAATGACTATATTTGACATATTAAGTTTAATCGGCGGCTTATGTTTGTTTCTCTTCGGTATGAATGTTATGGGCAATGCTCTGGAGCGCAGTGCTGGAAGCAAGCTGGAGTTGATCCTTGCCAAACTGACCACCAATAAATTTGCAGGTCTGATTACCGGACTGGCAGTTACCGGTGTCATCCAGTCCAGCTCTGCCACAACCGTTATGGTAGTCGGCTTCCGTTTCCGGTCTGGCAGATGTTCCGCAGTTCCGCAACATCCTGCTGATGTTCGAAAATCCGATACTGGGTGTCCTGGCAGGCGCGGTTCTGACAGCAATCATTCAGTCCTCCTCCGCTTCCGTGGGTATTTTGCAGGCATTATCTGCAACCGGAGCGGTGACCATGGGCGCAGCAGTTCCCATTATTATGGGACAGAACATCGGCACCTGTATTACCGCTATTCTTTCCTCCTTCGGTACAAACCGGAATGCAAAACGGACCGCCATGGTGCATCTGAGCTTCAATGTGATCGGCACTCTGGTCTGGCTGACAGTGTTTACCGTAGTGGATGCACTGTTTGCGCCGGTTCTGTTTGATCAGGCAGCCACCCATGCCGGTATTGCC
>JAUNEN010000201.1 GCA_030525525.1 Erysipelotrichaceae bacterium | reverse complement strand
CTGTTTTTTCATCTGTATATTCATTTCCTTCAAATGTGACGGAAGCTCTGTATTCACCGCTGCCATCTGCGCCGCAGGTCGGTTCAACAATTTCGGAAACAATCGAAGCTGTTTCGTTATGAACATGGGAAGAATCATGTTCACAGATAAAGACTGCTTCTGCAGAAGAATAATCCTCTGCCCAATTCCATGTACTCAGACTATACGCATGTCCGATCGCATCGAGAACGACTTCCTTTCTGACATTTTCAAACGGTTCCATGTTGAAAAGTGCAGTGTATACACCAAGACCTTCCTCTTCGCACCCGGGTTCCTTCTCGACATCATATGTGGTCCATGCCCCTGTACTCATTCTCATTCCGCAGACAGTGCATGATACCTTTGCCTGTACAAATTCGTTATCCTCTGACCATATGTATTCGGGCTCAGTATATTCATGTTCTTCAGTTGCCGGAATCACTGCATTCTGTATGTCAGTGTAGGTAATTCCTTCATATACAACGGATGCCGTATAGCGGGCTTCACCATCCCACCCGCAATTGGCTTCCTCCAGTATTTCTTCTGTCACTTCCGCTTTGAGAGTAAATGTATGCGATTCATCACCGCTGCAGATAAAGACCGCATCTGCCGATGAATAATCATCAGCCCATTCCCATGAAACATGGTAATCATGAACGTGTTCGCTTCCGACCGTCACATTCAGTATCAGTTCACCTGTCAGACTTCCGTATTCTGTTTTCCATGTAACGCTTGAAGAGCCTTCTTTCAGGGCAACCAACCTGCCGTTTTCAACCTGTATCACGTCAGGATCACTGATTTCATATTCTGTGACTTCTCCGAGATCCGCAAAATCGCTGCCGTCATAGACAACCTTTGCACTGACGGAAAGGAATCCAATCGACTCTCCGACAGCAAGCTTCGCTTCCGGATTGGAATTATAGCCTGCATCATCAAACAGCAGCTGCAATTGACATAGCTTTTTTGTTACAGGAATCTTCACTTCCACAGGTTCTTCATCATAATCAACAGGGTTCGTATTGATCACAAGTGATGAAAATTCCTGCACCCAGTACTTTCTGCCGTTATACTCGGCACAGCCGATTCCGACCGATCTGAAACTGGTACCGAGCATATTCCTTCTGTGTCCCTGTCCGTAATAAGGCAGATCATCTTCCCGCCATGCGATGAAAGCTGAACCTGCACTTGTGTAGCCTGCCGCAATGTTTTCTCCCGATGCACCATCGGCAAAAGCATCAGGATAAGCAGTAAAGCATTGGCTCCCGTCTGTTCTTGTGTGACTGAAACTGACAGCAATCTCGGCAGCTCTCTGCATCGCTGCTTTTTCAAGATCGTAATCATAGGTCAGCTCGGTAAGATTTTCATACCATACTTTTTCACTGTCATCAGAATTCCATGCCCAGGCTTCGTCACCTGTTCTGAATTCGTTGATCATTTCGAGCATTGTTCTCGCTTCGCTCTGATGATATGTCACACTCAGCGGAATCCATGGAATATCCGGGTCAAAACCCGGATGTTCTTTTTCGATCAATTCCTTGATCTTTGATGAAATCATGGCAATGGCATCAGTGGCGCAAGCGCTGAACACAACCTTTCTGTTTGAATTCATGACATAGACAGAAGGCAATATACTTCCTGATATCCCCGCTCTGCCCTGCAGTGTCCAGTATGCACTTGAATTGGCTGAATATGTATCTGAAACAATCATCTCCGGATGATCCGCATTCAGCTCTTCAGGAGTCTGTGACGCATTGCGATCATCGATTAACATAATTGCCGCCTTGATAGAATATCCCTGATCGATCAATGTCTGTACCTGTCTGATCACACTCTGGGTATTGCCGCATGACTGCCGTCCGTAAATCAATACAAACAGATCTTCATCGTAATCTGACGGCTTTGATTTTGTCCCGTCCCAGGCTGTGATGGTGACATCATACTCA
>JAUNEN010000200.1 GCA_030525525.1 Erysipelotrichaceae bacterium | reverse complement strand
CAATGGTGTCAACCTATATAAGGGTTGGCATTTTTGTTTGTAAGGCAGATGGCTTAACTACAATCAATTGAAAGTAATGTATCAAATAAGGCGCATGAAAACATCAGGTATTTCGATTCATTTCCTTAAAGTAGGCAGAGTGCTATACTGTAATTGCAATTATGGTTGGGTTGTTTGTAAATGCCCTTTAATCCTGACGACTTTGGGCCAGTGGCGGCCATCCAGTCTGAAGCGAATGGGAGCACTTGATACAACAACCCTTCCCCAGCGTTGATTGTGCCTGTCGGGGCGGATGGGCACTTTTAATTTGTGTCTCAGTTCAAAGATCAGATCGAAGACAGTGCGAAGAGCTTTATAATTCCTGCTGCGGATATAGCGGCAAACACTGAATTCCCGTAACGATTTTGCCAGCTGGGTGATATTGGCAGAATAGATATACTTATTATCTTTATTGGCAGGATCTTCAGCGAATACTTCGTTGAGCTCTTTCCTGACAATACCATTCAAATTGTGAAACAGAACTTTTGAATAAATCGCACATAATTCACAATCACAATTACGGCTGAAGAATCTCTCCCATTCCAGATCGGTTTTCAATGTCTTATAGCTGACTTCCAGGTCCCATCGTTTTGAATACAGAGAAACAATATCTGACTTACAGAATTCGTCTTCAGAAAGATTTGTGAAATACATCAGCTGAGCAGTTTGAAGTGAACCATATTTATCAAAATAGCTGTACAGATGCTTCACCACTCTGATCTGTATAAAAGGATCTTTTAAAAAACGATCTTTGGGTTGAGCATATTTAAGCCTTTTCTGCCATATTTTGTCGATGTGAACAGTGATCCATTCATCATCAGAAGACATATCGGCAACTTCTTTTTTGAAGAAATTGGATTTCGCCCGGATGCAGTAGTTAAAACCATGACCTTCAAGGATTGAAAAAAGCTCAACACTGCCATAATTTCTGTCAGCAAGGTAAATGACTTTCCGGCCTGAAAACAGATCATGTGATTCTTCCAGATGATTGACAGCTATAGGAATTTCTGCGGATTTGAACGGATTCATGGAGAAATTGACAATCAGGCCATTTGTCACATCATACAAAGCAGCTGATCTGCTGGTGGATTTCAGAGCATCTTCTCTGCATTTTATATTCTGATTTCTGGCAAAGCCAAACAGATTCAGAGAGTTTTCGGTCGGCATCAGCTCGTTGCATGTACCGTCTTCAGCCAGAAGAATATAGCCATGATATGTTTTCACAATATCCGAACTGTAGAACAGTTCGGCGAATTTCCTGATCAAGGCAGGGAAAACCTGCCATCTGACTTTTTTGATTGCTTTGAAAGCAGCCTGCCTGCTGATTCTCAAGTGTTTCTTCCCGATATCGGCATAATAGGAAGAGATTTCAGAGGGAGTGCAGTTTTCATTACGGAAAATCAGATAGTAAATAACATCAAACCACGGGAATTTATAAATACGGACAAAAGCAGTCGGGAATTTACGGATGAGGCTGCGGACTTCTTCGGATCTGATATATTCACCGAATCGCCTGAAAAAGCCGGCGAGTTTCTTTGAACACTGTTCAAAGCTTTTTGAGCTCATGTTCAAGAATAGAGGCAGGATCGCCTTTGTTGAAAGCAGCTTTCAGATAAGGGATCCTATCCCGATCAAATTGCCCCAACTTAACTACGATACGATGCCTGGGGACATCATTTTCATCGCGGTAAGATTCAACGAGATCACAGAAAACAGTATTTTTAGCACCTTTGTTATTCGGAATCACTCTGACAAACATATAATATAGCTCCTTTACTTAACTACATTATACGCAATAAATGATTGTTTTATTAACGAATTATCACATTATAACTTAACTACATTTTTGGGCTGCACTGAATTTTGAAACCGTAAAAACCTGGTAGGATTAACTTAAAACAAAAAATGCCAACCTTTATATAGGTTGACACCATTG
>JAUNEN010000199.1 GCA_030525525.1 Erysipelotrichaceae bacterium | reverse complement strand
TATGGAGACTCAAAGGTGAACCGGAACCTGAAGAAGGGTGCACATTCTCTGATGTTCCTGAAAGTGCATGGTATTACAAATCCATCTCATGGGCGGCAGAAAACGGAATTACCACCGGTCTCAATGACGGAACCGGAAGATTCGGAGTCGGTCAGAAGTGCACCAGAGGAATGCTTGTAACATTCCTGAGTCGATATGCACATGCTGAATAAGCTGAATCAGCATTCTGTATCAGACAAATTCGAAAAAGAAAATGCCTTAAGGTGAACACACAGTTTCCGCCTTAAGGCTCTTTTTGTTTCTGATTCAGTGATGAACAGTGTAAGGGAAGGTATGTTCCTTCTTCATTGATGAATCAGAGCTCTTCACCGTTTGTTTCAATGACATGGCGGTACCAGTCAAATGACTTCTTCTTTCTTCTGGAATAATCACCTGTTCCGTCATCATAGCGTTCGACAAAGATGAATCCGTATCTCTTCTTCATTTCACCGGTTCCTGCAGAGACGATGTCAATGCATCCCCACGGGGTATAGCCCAAAAGATCAACGCCGTCGATTTCGACTGCTTTTTTCATTGCAGCAATATGATTTCTGAGATATCCGATTCTGTAGTCATCCTGAATCGATCCGTCTGCTTCGATTGTATCTGCTGCACCAAGGCCGTTTTCAACAACAAACAGAGGCAGATGGTAGCGCTCATACATCTGGCAGAGTACAATGCGCAGACCTTCCGGATCAACCGTCCATCCCCAGTCACTTGTTTCAAGATAAGGATTCTTGCAGGCAAGGAATTGATTGCCTTCCGTTCTTTCAACATTCGGATCGGTTGAGCAGACTGTGGACATATAGTAGCTGAAGCCGATATAGTCCACGGTACCTTTCTTCAGAAGATCCAGATCGCCTTCTTCCATTTCAATCTGAATTCCTTCACGTTCGAATTCCTTCAGTTTGTAGTTCGGATAATATCCGCGTACCTGAACATCCATGTAGAATTCTTTCTGTCTGTTGAAGCAGATTGCTTCATAGACATCTTCAGGCTTGCAGGTCATCGGATATCCCGGTGTATAGGAAACCATCATACCGATCATGTTGGAAGGATCGATTTCATGGCCGAGAATCACTGTCTTTGCACTTGCAACAAAGATGTGGTGATGTGCCTGATACAGATGCTGAGGATCATTTTCATGAATGCCTGTCTGCGGCCATCCGGAGAGGACATTGATTTCATTGAATGTCATCCAGTATCTGACTTTTCCCTTGTATCTTTCAAAGATTGTTTTTGCATAGAAGAGGAAGAAATCAATGACTTCTCTGCTTCCCCAGCCGTTGTAATGATCTGCCAGATACATCGGCATATCAAAATGATTGATGGTAACGACAGGCTCGATTCCGTACTTGTTCAGTTCATCAAATACGTCTTCATAGAATTTCAGACCTTCTTCATTGACTTCATACATCCCCTTCGGACAGATTCTTGACCAGCTGACTGACATGCGGAAGCATCTGAATCCCATTTCAGCAAACAGGGCAATGTCTTCTTTGTAATGATGATAGAAGTCAGTTGCATTATGACTGGGATAATACGTATCAGGCAGAATATAACCGGTTGTGTTTTCAGGAAGGGTGCCGGTCAGAGATGAATCAATCGGAGAAGAACCGATTGTTCCGTCTGCATTTTTATAAGTCATCAGACGGGGTTTCTTATAACCGCCTCCGGTAATCGCATCCATTGTGGACAGACCTCTGCCGCCTTCGTTATAACCGCCTTCATACTGATTGGCCGCTGTAGCGCCGCCCCACAGAAAATTTTTAGCAAAGCCCATATTCTCCTCCTTGTTTCTAGTGCAGATAATAGATAATCCAGTCAATCCTGCGGATCTGCTCATCTTTCTCATTGATCTCATCCAGCAGCTTTTTTCTCTGCAGTCTCAACTGTGCGGTCAGATCTTTGTTTTCACCATTCACTGCCATCTGTTTAATT
>JAUNEN010000198.1 GCA_030525525.1 Erysipelotrichaceae bacterium | reverse complement strand
AGATATAATCCTGTCTTTGACAGTTAAGAAGAATCAAAAATGCCGGAAAGCCCGTAAATAAAGGGAAATCCGGCATTTTATGCGTTGTAACAGTTGTAGTGTGGAAAAGCTATTTTTTCGTATTTGCGATAATATTTCTCATTTTTGCAGTAGGAACGATTTCGGTATCGGTTCTGAAGCCGAAAACCTCATGCAATCTGTCTGTCAAATCGGTGCGTTTATATTCAGGCAGATATCCGTAACCGTTGACTCTGAGTACATTGTAATCACGTAATGTGCTGATGATATTACAGGCTGTGTACTGCTTCTCTTCGGTGTTGATCTTCTGTTCCAAAAGCCTGAATAATAACAATGCCATAAAGCAGACAAGGAAATGCGCTTTGATGCTGTCTTCTTTGCGTACATAAACAGGACGTGCTCTGAAGTCTGTTTTCATGATGCGGAAGGATTCTTCAATCTCCCATCTGCCTTCACTGACAGCCAGTATCTCTTCGACTTTATCATCAACCAGATTGGTACACACCGCATAAAAGCCATCATACATTGCTTCATTGTCCACTTTGTCCTGATCAATGGAATATGTTTTTTCTTCTGCAACTTCTCCGTCTTTCGTGGTGTTTACAGTCTTTATAAACCGTGCAGGATCATTGGGGTTCTTTCTTTGTTTTTTTACTCTGGATGATTCAACCATCTTTTCAGCTCTTTCCAGCTGTGCTTCTCTGATCTTTTTCTGATATGCCGCATACTTCGGCGAATATGTGACGATCATTAGCTGTCCCGGTACTCTCTTTGTCCCGTATACTTCTTCCTTGTAATACAGCTCATTCATATGCTTTGAAGGATCAGCTTTGATCTGATTGATATCGACAGGCTTATGATCAGACAGTCTTTTCCAGTTCCTGTCATCCATGGCTCCTTTGCGGTCGGTTTCGTTCAGCTTCTTCAGTGACTGGGTGACAATAAATGCTCTGCCATCTATATCGTTGAATTGTCTGTTCTTATCAGATCCAAGCCCGCCGTCTGTGCAGACCACAAATTTACTGAAGCCGAAGTTTTTGATGATATTCTCCTCAAGCGGCTTCAAAGAAGGCTGCTCATTGGAAGAACCGTCAAAGATACTGAATGCCAGAGGAATGCCGTTGCCATCCATGAACAATCCCATCTGAACGATCGGATTCGGCCTGTGTTCCTTGCTTTTTCCATATTTGCGAAGCTGATCCTCCAGTTCTTCCTCAAAGTAATAATTGGTGCAGTCATAAAAGAGAACTCTGTTATTGCGGGGATAAACATAGTTGCTGTTTTTGTATACTTCCGCCTGGATATAATCCATTTCACCGGAAAGGATGCTCAGAGCACGGTATACGTCATGTCTTTCATAAGAGGGCTGCTCCAGAAACTTCATCGCAGTGTTGAATGATGCGTACTTACTGCACGGCTCGAGAATACGTGCAAACACAAGATCTGAGAATATGGCATCCAGATCGAACTGATACTGATGTCTGACTTTGATATTGCGGAAAACATTCTTCATCTTCATGGCATAGTAGATATCCTGCAAAAACAGATAGCCGGCCATGAAAGAGCGCTGCTCATCTTTATTGATCAGCTTATCAGGAAAGAAAGGAATAGAAACGGGAAGAGAAGGCTTCTTTTCAAGTTCATTGAGTTTCTGATCAGCCCAGGCGAGGACCTGATCTCTGGTGAAATTCATTTCCTCACATAACTTATCAATCCTGCCGAGAGAAACAACATTCTCGGATTTGACAGCAGAACCGTTTCTGACAGAACGGCAGATATAAAGGCGTTCAACGCCGCGGTCTTTATGAACACGAACAAACATAGGCAGCTACCTCCCTGCTTTTATTATACCACAAAATACGCTACCACGCTACATAAAAGAACGTATTATTTGACGATAAAAAAACGGGAAACTCCCGATGGTTACTGGATTATTTTAATGTGGCCTTGAATTTAAACTGTTAAACTCCCG
>JAUNEN010000197.1 GCA_030525525.1 Erysipelotrichaceae bacterium | reverse complement strand
GGTTGTCTATCAGCCTTATGCATGTTTCCATCACTATGAATCCAAATCACGCGGTGCGGAAGATACGATGGAAAAGAAGCAGCGTTTCCGCAGGGAGATTGTCCGCTTCTTGAGAAGATATAAGGATTTCCTCCAGAAGGGAGATCCGATGTACAATCCGAATCTGACAATTGTCAGTACAGACTACAGTCTCAGAAATCTGTTTTTCGACCGGATCGGCGAACCGTTCTTCAGAGGCCGTCAATTGACTGCACTTCTGGACAGTATTCCCGATGTGAAATGAATTAAGATTTCAGTATTTATCAAACTGCAGATAAGGTTCAGCAGTGAAAGTATGATATGATTACTTCGCTTTGTTCTTGCAGGGAAAGGCGTAAATATGAGTGAATCCAGAAAAACACGCAGAAGAAATATCAGGATCAACAACATCCTGCTGATCATATTGATGATCCTGCCGGTGGCTGTAGTCGGTGCTTTTGCGGCAAATATTATCAGAGTCAGAAATGCAGAAACCGGAAGCGGTGAAACAATTGAAGATACCGAAGTTGAGAAGATCGAAAATGAATTCAAGAATGAATACTATTCGATCGGATACAACGCAACCGAAGTTTCCAAGCAGTATTTCCGTGAGCTTGATGATGCAATCAAAAAGGAAACACCCGACCGCGGTGAAATTTCTGCTGCTTTGGTGAAGTGTTTTATCAGCGAATACTACACATGGACAAATAAAGACGGCAACTATGATATCGGCGGAATGCAGTATATCTATACTGACAGAAGATCTGATTTCGAAGCTTATACAAGATACAACTTCTATTCTGAATTTGATCTTTACTACACCCAGTTCGGCAGAGATGCATTGATTGAAGTCAGTGATGTCACTGTCAACAGTGTGAGTCAGAATTCCGGATTTGTATTTACGAATGAGGAAACCGGCGAGGTGACAACCCTGGAAAGCTATGATGTGGATGCGTCATGGAGCTACGCCCCGGGCACTTCAATGGATGTCGCCAACATTCAGTCACATGCGCTGTTCCAGGTTGTCGATCACAACGGACGCATGGAAATCGCAGCAATCAACTATCAGGAAGAACCGGTGCAGGAGGAGAATTATGGCTATTGATCCCAGAGATGAAATCCGCCGCTCCGCTGACGCGAGAAGAGGCATATTCCACAATGATATGACCATGATCAACGTGCTTCTGACGGTTGTTACAATCTGTCTGAACATTCTGGTCATCTATATCCTGTTCTATACAACCCGTTTCTCAGCACTTGACAAAGGAATCTTTACAAAGATCAATCTCGCTGTCATGGCAGTACTGCTCATCATTGATATCCTTGTCTGGTTAAGCATCAGGACAAAGAAAATTGCTGTATTCATTACAGCAGTTGCAGCACTTGTGATCAGTACGGCTGTCGGCGCATATGGCGCATATGCAGTCACCAAGGTAGATACCAATCTGGAAGTCATCACCGCAAAAGAACATGACACTGATATCAATATCAGCCTTGTCGTCTACACAAAAAGCAGCGGTGATGTGATCATGGATATCGAAGATCTCAACGGCAAGAAAGTCGGTGCAGTTGACGGAACCGATGCCGCAGCGATCGGCAAAGGCAGACTTGAAGCTGAAGGAATCACTGTCAATTATCAGAACTATCTCTCATTTGCAGAAACATTCAAGGCGCTTGTCACAGAAGAAATCGACTGTGCAATCCTGCCGGCAAACTACGCAAATGCAATCGGTACAGAAGAACAGCTCGAACCGTTTATCGTTGATACTTCCGCAATCCTGACATTCAAGGAGAGCGTTGTGCAGACCGGAACGGATGGCGCTGAAAAGGATCTGACATCAGAGCCGTTTACAGTACTGATCACCGGTGAGAATGAAGGACTTGCAGATTCGATCATCGTCGTTTCCGTCAATCCTGTTTCAATGAAGGTCACAATGACTTCCATTGCCAGAGACTCCTTCGTTCCGATCACCTGCTA
>JAUNEN010000196.1 GCA_030525525.1 Erysipelotrichaceae bacterium | reverse complement strand
ATGCGGAAGCTTTGCAGACACAGTCGCCGGCATTGTGAGTAAATGCATAGGTCGCACCGTCGGCTACCGTATATGCCGTATCATCGACATAAGGGATCTTTGCACACCAGTCATAGGCAGCCCGCAGGCTCCAGCCAACCTGATCCAGTTTCTGTCTTGCCAGTTTCTGTACTTCGGTAGTGAAACTGTCAATCTTCTCCTGATTGTAAGGCTGCGAATCGTCGCTGTTAATCTTCCGGATCGTCTGCGCACCGGCGATACCGTCTGCATACAGATCATTCACCAGCTGGAAATTCTTGACGGCAATTGCCGTATCGCGGCCATAGTCCCCATCCGGCTCGATGGACAGGTAGCCCAGCTCGCTCAGACGTTTCTGAAGATTCCGGACTGCGGTACCGGTAGATCCGAAGGTCAGATTATCGGAAGTATCTACCGTTGTGGGCGCTGCGTGGTTCGGATTGCCCTGATAAAGCTTATTCAATGTCGAAGGACCTGCTATACCGTCAACAAACAGATTGTTGTCTTCCTGGAATTCCTTCACTGCTTTTTCGGTTTCCGTTCCAAACGCACCATCCGCGGAAGTGATCTTATAGCCGAGAATCTGCAGACCTTCCTGCATTTTTTTGACCGCATCCCCTCTGGAACCATATCCCAGAGTAATATTTGTATCGGTGGAAGAATCCTGCTGCGACTCAGCGGCGGGTTCGGCCGGCGTCTGTGCACCTGCTGCGCTGCCGGAGAACAGTACGCCCTGGGTTCCGGGGCCTGCGATTCCATCCACATATAAGCCGTTTGCCTTCTGGAACTCCTTTACGGCTGCTTCGGTCTTCTGGCCGTAATCTCCGTCTGCAGTACCGATCTGATATCCCAGTTCCTGGAGTTTTTGCTGCAGTTTCAGAACCTGCTCGCCTCTGGATCCAAACATCAGATTGCCGGAAGCAGTACTGGTATTATCTGTGGCTGCGGAGTTATCTGCAGCGCCGGCATTTGTGCCTGCCTGTGCTCCTCCATTGGCGTTTTGCAGCGCCTGCAGGGTTGCTGCGCCTACAATACCGTCTACATACTGTCCGAAGTCTTTCTGGAACTGCGTCACGGCTGCTTCCGTAGCGGACCCATAAACTCCATCGATCACAGAATTGAAATATCCAATGTTCTGAAGAAGCTGCTGTACATATGTAACTTCTTCGCCAGTCGAACCATAGGCAAGAAGACCGTTCTCTGCAGCATACATCGCCATGATCTGAACATAGGAAGCGTCCGCGAACGTGTACTCAACGGGCAGTTCTTCAGCAAAAGCTGTTCCTGCCATCAGCATTCCGGCAACTGTAACACCGGCTGTCAGTTTCCATAATACCTGTGTCTTTTTCATTGATCCTTCCTTCTTTTAATTCTTATTTAAATACTGTATGAACGAGTGCCTGTACAGCCGCATATGTATCACATCTTACAGCTGTTGTATGCAATAATACATCCTTCACTATGAGTAATGAAACATGTATACCGTTTCTTTATTTTTGCACTAAAGTGCAAAATAGCGAAAGTTTTCAGTAAAATAATATATCAGTATATTTTCAATTTGGCAATTAGAAAATACAGTCTGTTTTTGCCTTCTTTTTATATACTTTTCAGGTTTTCTGACCTTAGTCGGTCCAGACAGAATCTTTTTCATAGACGTAAGTGGAACCATTGTATACAATTTCGGTCCAGGCATGCGGACTCATTCCGCCCCGGGCCAGCGGAACCTGTCCCCAGATAACATTACAGGGATATCCCAGTTCCCGGGCCATAACACAGAAGGAAGCTGCCTTGGCGATGCAGTCGCCCTGATTATTATGGAACGCATACAGCGCTCCTCCGGTTACCGAATAAGCGGTATCCTCCGGGATATAGGGGATATTGACCGACCATTGATAGGCCCGATACAGATCCCATCCAACCTCATCCAGCTTTGCCCGTGCAAGGCGGCGCACTTCCGGGAGATCCTCATCATTATCCGGGTCAT
>JAUNEN010000033.1 GCA_030525525.1 Erysipelotrichaceae bacterium | reverse complement strand
CTTTTTAATATTCAGATTTCAATCATGCTTAGCCTTACAGCACACAGGAAACACCGCAGATCAAAAGGAAAAAAAGATTCATCTGAAAATCCGTTAGATTGATGATATTCACAGGCCTCAGATCATATTCTGCGAGCATTGAACACTCATGAGCTTTGCAGATATAATGAATTCACGGAAATCATGCATTGAAAGGAATAATATGGATCAGATCATTGAAAAACAGGCCCGCAGGGACCTTGATGAGCAGTTAAAAAGAAACAAACCGAAAGAAGTCAGAAAGCTCTATGACATGCTTGCAAAGGCCCATGGCGGCGAGGATGCCTATACATTTATTCTGAATCTTCTGTCGCAGTCATATCAGACGCTGCCTGGAGGCAGGGTGCGTCTTGATTCCAAAAAATACAACAAGGAAATCGGCGATGCACTGAAGAATGAGAAAAAAAACAAAGTTCCCGTTTTAAATCTGAAGTCAGCTAAAACCGACCGGAATGATCTGAATGAGCTTCTTGGCGAAGCAGCGAAAGAGTTTAAGAAAACACCGCTCACCGAGTTTGCAAATCAGTTTGCAATCCTGATGAGTCTCAGCAAGGATTACAGTGCTGCGGAATTATACATTATGAACAGGGACCTGTTTCTGAATGAAATCGATCAGAGAGTCAGAAGGACCGTAAAAACACCGGTCAGCTGGGAACTGCTCGATGATGAAGAAAATGAAGGATTCTTCATGTCAAATCTGCTCTGCGATATCCAGCTGGCCATGGCAAATTACACCAGGAAAGATCCGGTTTCTTTGCCGGTGTATGAAGAATATCTGACGCATATTCTGAATCTTCCGGTCGACTGGACAGGAAATGAAAACAACATCAATATTTTCAAATCAGAGCTTTATGATGTATATCGCAGAAAAGGCAGAGAGGATCAGGCAGAACAGCTGTTCTCGGAATGGAAGAAAGAAAATCCTGAATCATTTGCGCCTGAGCAGGCTTTACTATGGAGTTTCCGATATGAGAAGAATGAAGAGCAGACTCAGCGCGCCTTAGAGATCTGTCATGAAATTTTTGCGAAGAAAAAGACATACTCGTTTGAGGATGAATCATTGCTTGATTCCATGCGCTTTTTCTTCAGAAAAGCCGGGGATACTGAAAAATATGATTTCTGCACGGAACAGATCAAAAAGCTTCATGCATAAAAGGTGCTGTTACAGTTTTTATGAATAATCATTTTTTTGCAGAAGCGCGATCATCTTCGGCTCTGATTCAGATTCCTGTATCTTAACTTTACCCTGCTGTTGACAGCCATCTGCAGAGACAGATCAGCTTTCGTTAAAAATGTCATAATGAATGCAAACAGGTTCAGAAAGCCGTGCAATGCATTCAGAATCAAACATGAATGAGAAAGATCTAAACATTGAATGGATTGAACTGACGATGTCCTGCGGATCTTCAATGTCATTCATGTTTTTTCATTCTCACGGTGAACAGACGGTTCAGGTTCATCGAACGGTCTGTAATCTGCAGAAATTCTTTCACTATTGACCAATGCGTATTTTATTGGATGAGACATTCAGATGAAGTGGATTTCTGTTTGCCTCATAGAAATCATTCATTTACGCCGGCTCTGCGCAAACCCGTAAAAATGTCGATTTCGATACCTTTGTGAACCAGTAAGGACGCTCTTGAACGGTTTAAGAAGAAACAGAAGTACTGTTTTTCCGGCTTATTGGTTTGTAAGATTTAGCGCAATCAATGGGTTGCGTTGAGTTTTTCAATTCACAATGTAAACATTTTTCAGGTCTATACATTTACAATTGCAACCATTGTTTTTATAATTTTATAAGCGTAAATGATGATATATACCTGATATATATTGAAAAAATCATTTAACACAGCCGCCTTCAGCCTGCAGGGAATGTCAGATCTGAATGAACAATAAATAATAATATCTGATTTACGGAGCAAAAGGAGAAAAAAGAATCATGAGCAGTTTAACCAGAATTCCCGGACTTTTGGCTTTATCCGCAGGAGCTTTTATGCTGAGCTCCGCACTCGTTTTTGCTGAAGAACCTGTTATCACAGGAACTACGGACAAAACGGAGTACAAAGGGGATGAAACCATCACTGAAACAGTCGAACTCGAAAACACAGGTACAGAAGACATTGAAAGCATCACCATTACCGGCGACATTCCTGAAGGCTATACAGCTAAAGTGGTTTCCGGAAACGGAGAAGCGGGCGAACAGAACTGGACAGTCAAAGATGCAGCAGAGGCAGGTCAGAAGGCTTCCGCTGTTGTGGAACTGACACCGGTGTCTGAAGAAGAACCCGTTGTCACACCGCCGGCTGATGATGAAAAGCCTGCAGATGATCAGACAAAGCCTTCTCAGGGCGGAAACGGCAAAGCGCCGGATACATCCGATCATTCCTCTTCAGGCACATGGACAGCAATCATGATCGCCGCTCTTATGATCGCAGCCGGCGCAGCTCTCATGAGATTCAGACAGGCAAAGAAAGCCATGTCACTGTTCCTGGCGGCAGCTTTAAGTGCAGGTCTTGCGCCTGTGACTGAGGTGAAGGCGGAAGGCGAAGAGATCGACTACAGCGGATATACACTGCAGTGGGAAGAAAATTTCGACGGCACGGAACTCAACCGTGATGACTGGAATGTTGAACTCCATTCACCGGGCTGGGTCAATGCTGAGCTGCAGGCTTATATTGATTCTGATGAAGTGCTCTATGTTGAAGACGGCCACCTTGTCATCAAGCCTGTCAAAGACGGTGACAATTACTACTCCGGCCGTGTCAATACAATGAACAAGCATGACTTCAAGTACGGTATTGTGGAAGCCCGCTGCAAGGTTCCCACAGGCAAGGGCTATCTGCCCGCATTCTGGATGATGCCGACAAATGAAAGCCTCTACGGCCAGTGGCCGAGATGCGGCGAAATCGACATCATGGAAGTCATGGGTCAGCAGACAGATTTAGCTTACGGTACAATCCATTTCGGCAACCCGCACAGCCAGAAGCAGGGAACACATACAGTTTCCTCACCTGACTACGCTGCCGAATATCATACATATGCAGTTGAATGGCTGCCGGGTTCCATCGCCTGGTACATTGACGGCGTCAAATTCTTCGAAACAGGCGACTGGTATTCCACAACCGAAGGCAAGGGAACCGTTACATATCCCGCACCGTTTGATCAGCCGTTCTATGTCATCCTGAATCTTGCCATCGGCGGCAGCTGGGTCGGATATCCGGATGAAACAACAACCTACGAAGACCAGGAATATGACATTGACTATGTCAGAGTCTACCAGAAGGATTCCTATGACGAAAACGTCCAGCCTCCTGAAAAGGAACCGGAAGTCATGCGTGAAGCAGACGAGACAGGCAACTACCTGCTCAACTCCTCCTTCAGCGGACTTGATCCGTGGGTATTTGGAACATCCATGGGCGGTGTCGGTGCAGCTGATACAGCAAATGGCGAAGTTATTATCACAACTGAAAATGCCGGCACGGAAACATACGGCATCCAGCTTCTGCAGAGAGATGTTCCGCTGCAGAAAGGCGCAACCTATGTCGCAAGCTTCGATGCTTATGCAGATGAAGAACGCACCGGTCTGATCGCCATTGAAGGCGGCGAGGACAGCGGCTGGGTACGCTACCTCAATGACACAAAGTTCACTGCCACAACAGAAAAGCAGCACTATGAATATGTCTTCACGATGGAAGGGGAAAATGATGCGACCAGTGTATTCGAGTTCAACCTCGGCAATACATCCCCGACACCGGCAATCCATATTTCCAACGTCCGTCTTGAAAAGCAGGCTGTCACAAAGGATATCAATATCCCTGTTAAAGTGGATGGCGAAGATATTGTTCTGCATGCAAGCGTGAAGTATGTCTATGCACCCAAGGCTGAGGAAGAGGGCAAGAGTGTTCTTTCCGACGGCAACTATATCTATAACGGTGAGTTCCAGGAAGGCAGCGACCGCAAGGAATTCTGGGAAGTTGAAGGTAACGGCGATGTCAGTGTCACACCGCTCGAAGACGGAAGAAGACTGCAGATTGTAGTGACAGATCCTTCTGTTGTCATCCTGCAGAGAGATGTTCCGACAGCATCTGGCGTTGCGTATGCCCTGAGCTTTGATATCGAAGGCAGGGAAGGCGTCAATGTTTCAGTCGAAGGCGGCGGTCAGCAGTGGGATCTGGTGCTGGATGGTACCAAACAGAAACAGAACTACACCTTCACAACACCTGATACAGACTATGACAAAGACTTCCGCTTCACATTCAATGAACCGGGAACCTATTACCTCGACAATGTTCGCCTGGTTGAAGACGCTCTGATCAAAAACGGTAATTTCAATGCCGGCATGACAAGTTTCGAAGCTTACTTCTACAATCCTGACAATGCGTCATGCATTATTGACTCGCAGCTTGAAGACAACGCCTTCGATATCACGATCAATGACACCGGCGACGCTGACTGGCACATCCAGCTCAAGCAGGAAGGCATCCCTCTTGATGAAGGACAGTGCTATAAGCTGACGCTTGACATGAAGAGCTCTCTTGACAGAAAGATTCTTGTCGCAATCCAGCGTGACGGCAATAAGCGCGGCGATGACTGGACACCGTATCTGCAGCAGGCTGTTGATGTTTCAGCCGACTGGCAGACATATGAACTTTACTTCAGAATGAACCCGGCAACAGAGCCCAAGAGTGATCCGATTTCTGTATTCTCCATCTCCATGGGAGCTGTCAACGGCGTCAGAATCACAGAACAGCACAGAATCTTTATCGACAACATCAGCCTTGTCAAAATCGATGAATCCGAAATGCCTGAGGATGAAATCCCGGACATCAAGCCGGGCGAAAACATCCTTTCCAACGGTGATTTCGAAAACGGTACAGAAGGCTGGGAAGGCTTTGGCGATGCAATTTCCCCGGCAGTCGGTACACTGGCTGTTGAAGACGGCAGAGCTGTCATGAGAATCGAGAATGTCGGCGACGCTGACTGGAACGTGCAGCTCAAGCACTTCGGCCTTGTCATCGAGCAGGGAAGCACCTATAAGGTTACATTCAGCGGCGACTCCACTATCGCAAGAGAAATCACGCTCAATGTGATGTCTTCAACCTATTCCTGGTACGGCGGCAGCGGCTTTACGCTGGATGAAGAAACAAAAGAATACAGTTTCACATTCACGATGAATAATGAAACCAACACCGATGCCGGTCTGTTCATCTCCATGGGTAAGATCGGTGATGCGCAGCCTTCCGTTATCACACTTGATGATATCGTTGTTGAAAAGCTCGGCTGAGCATCCGCTGCATCAATGAAAAAAAGACTCCTTTACTTCATTGTCCTCTGACCTTGAAGCAGGGAGTCATTTTCTTTTAATGAGTTCTGAATATTCCGTATTTATATTCCTTTTTACTAACCGTCGTGAATACGGATTTGTATATAATGACATTAAGAAAGAATTTCAATCATAATAAAGACAGGAGGCAGAAATGAAGGATTTTGAAACAAAGGATTATAAAGTATTCGATCTCTTCAACAATCAGTGGGGACTTGTAACGGCAGGTACGCTTTCCAACTGCAATGCCTGCACCGTTTCATGGGGAAGCCTCGGGACAATCTGGAACGGTCCGCACGGCGGCAGGCCGATTGTGACAGTCTACATCAATCCGTCGCGTTTTACATGGGAATTCTTAAAGGAAAATGATACATTCACTGTTTCATTCTTCCCGGAAAAGTATCGTGATGTTCTGAATTATCTCGGAACCGTATCCGGAAAAACGGAAGACAAGATCAGACACAGCAAGCTTACCGTAAAAGAAATTTCCGGTACAGTCGGCTATGAAGAAGCTGAGCTCACATTTGTCTGTCACAAGCTCTATCAGGGCGAATTCCAGAGAGATGGCCTGGCGGATGAAATCAATCACGGCATCTATCAGAACTGGGATCCTCACTGGATGTTTGTCGGTGAAATCATCGAAGCAATCGACCGCAGGTAATCATGAAAACTTCCGCAAATCATATGCGGAAGTTTTTAAATGGTGCAGTATTTGGAAAAAGCGGATGAATTCATCAAAGGAAACCCATATAATTGAATTGTTCAAATAGTTTGAAATCAGGAGTGAATTTAATTCAATGAAACGCAATACGAAAAAAATCTTGGCAATCGCTGTGATCATTCTGATTATCATCGGAATGGTCGGCTCTTTGCTGCAGGCTGCCAGACCCGCACAGGAAAGCAGCGGTCTGCCTGTACCGGCAGAAACACAGATACCTGAACAGGAGACAGTTCCTTCGATTGAAGCAACCGTCTCATCGATTTCAAAATACGGAAATGTCGTATTGAGTGTTTCCCCGGAAACAATGATTTCGCTTGGCTTTGAACCGGGCGATCTGGTTGAAGTGACTGCCAATGAAACAAGCATGATCATGCCGGTCGGCACAGCATACAGCGATGTTGAAAGCGGGGATGCCATTCTGACATACAAGGCAGGGGATGAGAATAATGATGCCAAGGTAATCATTGCAATCAACATGGGAAACTTCGCTTCTGCAATGAAGATTGCTGAAAAAAAGGATATTGAAGAATCACCGGGCTATGAATGGGAATATATTGACGGCTTTGATGAGTACTCGCCGATTCTCATCAGAATGCATGAAAAGCAGGGCTATGCGGATGAATATGCTCTCCATCAGGTCATTGCGTCAAGAACAAACGAGCGGAGCGATTACAGCAAACTGAGCGATGAAGAATATGCGAACTTCCGTGAAATCAGAATGGGTTCCATCGGCACCGGTACACTCTATCGTTCATCTTCTCCTATAGACCCTTCTTTGAACAGAAATCAGGAGGCTGATGAAGCATTGCTGAAGGCACAGATCAAAACAGTAATGAATATGGCGGATCATGAAGATGATATGAAAGCATTTGAAGGATATTCGAAAACATATTATTCAGACTGCAGGATCATTGCCCTGAACATGGGAATGGATTTTTCCGAAAGTTCATTTACAGATAAACTTGCCGAAGGATTCAGATTCCTTTCTGAAAATAAAGGACCGTATCTGATTCACTGCAAGGAAGGCAAAGACAGAACAGGTTTTGCCTGTGCAATTCTGGAAGCGCTGATGGGAGCCTCTGCAGATGAGATTGCTGAAGATTATATGCTGACATACTGCAATTTCTATGGTGTGGAAAAGAACAGTGAAACATACCGGATGATCGCAGAAAAAAATATCGTTCCTTCACTTGAAAAAGCATTCGGCATCGATGATCTTTATGAAGTGAATGATCAACTGGATGAACTGGCTGAAGCGTATCTTCTGAAGATCGGCATGAGCAATAAAGAAATCACTGATCTCAAAAACAATCTTTCTGCCGAATACGGCGGTATGGATCTGAAATAATGTCTCTTAAAGACATCCGTTATTACAGGAATGTATATACTTATATGTTCCTGTTTTCTTTTCAGAATTGCAGTCTGTTTTAATCAGTGAATCTGCGATTGCAATGTGTGATGATGAAGCCTGGATAAGAGCTGATATAATGAAGCTGATCTCATGCTGAAGAGGTGAATATGAAACAGTATATCGTCGATGCATTCACATCAATTCCGTTTTCCGGCAATCCTGCCGCCGTGTGCGTGATGGATGAATGGCCCAAAGAAGAATTCATGAAAAAACTTGCAATGGAGAATAATCTTTCCGAAACAGCATTTATCGTCAGGGATGAAAAAGGATATCATCTGCGCTGGTTCACTCCGGAAACGGAAGTGGAGCTCTGCGGACATGCGACACTTGCATCTTCCTATGTAATCCTGAATCATTATGACAAAGAAGCGGACAGTGTTACATTTTCCACGCTGAGCGGCGATCTGACGATCCGGAAAGAAGAAAACAGATATGTGATGGATCTGCCGATCTATGAACTGAAAGAAATCGAAGTCACTGACGAAATGGAAAAAGCCTTCGGCGTACGTCCTTTCAAGGCAGTGCTTGGTCTTGATCTCATCTGTCTTTTTGAACATGAAGAAGATGTCCGTAAGATGAAACCCGATCAGAATCTTTTAAAGGCTCTTCCCGGAAGAATCCAGAATGCAAGCGCACGCGGAAGCGATTATGATTGTGTTTCCCGCAGCTTCTGTCCGAAACTCGGGATTGCGGAAGATCCGGTCTGCGGAAGTGCTCACTGTCAGATTGCAGACTATTGGTCAAAGCAGCTGAGTCAGAACCCGATTCTTGCATACCAGGCAAGTAAACGAGGAGGAACTCTTCACTGCCGTCTGAAAGACAATCAGCGGATTCTCATCAGCGGCGAAGCTGTGCTGATTGCAGAAAGTGAAATCAGAGTATCTGCAGATTAAAAATCTGAAACGGAGTGATATATGAAGAAAAGAATGTTTTACCGTATTTTCGGACGTGTACAGGGAGTCGGCTTCCGCTTTACTGCATACTATGCCGCAAGAGAAGCAGGCTGCACCGGCTATGTCAGAAATGAATATGACGGTTCGGTTACGATGGAACTGCAGGGCAGTGATGAACAGATTGATTATGTTTTTCAGAAGCTGAATGAAAGCAGATTTATCCGGATTGAGCATATGGACGCAATCAGAATTGACATCGATGAAAAAGAAAGAGAGTTCATCGCATAATGAAAACCGGTACTGAAAAAGCGGATATGTGCATCAGCAATGATGACGGGGTGATCAATATCAGAGCCGGTGCAATCATCATGAAAGACGGAAAGCTCCTGATGGTTTCAAATGAAGGTCATGATTATCTCTATACCGTCGGAGGCAGGCTGAAGTTTTCTGAAACTGCCGAAGAGGCTGTTAAACGGGAAGTCTTTGAAGAAACAGGAATTCATATGGAAATCGATCATCTCGGTTTCATCCATGAGAATTACTTCAGAGGCGATATGCCTTACAGTTACGGAAAAGATGTCTATGAGATCGGATACTATTTCTACATGAGAGTACCTGATGATTTTGAACCTGACTGCCGGAGTCTCTCATCAGACAATTGTTCAGAAAATCTTGAATTTGTCTCATGCGATGATTCACGCATCATGTTTCCGGCGTTTCTGAGAACTGAACTTTCAGAATGTTCAGAACAAGTCAGATTCATTTCCACCGATGACAGGATCAGGCTTGGTGACCGCATTCATGTGACGATCGACAGACCTTACGGCAGTTCTCATCCCAATCATCCGGAAATGATCTATCCATGCAATTACGGATATGCTGAAGGCGTTTACGGCGGCGACGGCGAGTGGCAGGATGTTTATGTGCTCGGCGTTGATGAACCGCTCAGAGAGTTTGACGGCAGACTGATTGCGGTTATTCACAGGTTTGATGACAATGAAGACAAATGGGTCGTCTGTCCTGATCATATGAGTTTTACTGAAGAAGAGATCAAAAAAGCAGTTGCTTTTCAGGAACAGTATTTCAAAACCGAAATCCGGTCGATCTGAATATAACTCTGCAGCATGGGTCAGATACCTGTGCTTTTTATTTTGAATCAGAAGTATTTTCCTTTTAATTGCATGCATGAAGTGATACATTGATGCAGGTGTTTTTATGAATGAGAGATTACCAAAACAAAAGCAGATGCTTCATGCTTTCAGAAAGTCAATTCCGGTCATGGCCGGCTATATCGTTCTCTCAACAGGCTTCGGAATCCTGTTGAGAGAAAAGGGGTACGGCGTTTTCTGGGCATTTGCCATGAGCCTTTTCATCTATGCCGGTTCATTGCAGTTTGTCGGCGTTTCACTGCTCACATACTCTGCTTCCTTGCTCAGTGCATTTATGACGTCAGTCATGGTCAATGCAAGACATCTTTTCTACAGCATCTCCATGCTGGAAAAATACAGGAATGCAGGAGTGTATAAGCCGTACTCAATCTTCGCTCTGACGGATGAAACCTATTCACTGTTGAGTGACAATCAGATTCCCGAAGGCTGCGATCCTGCCTTTTACCGGTTCATGGTCTCATTGTTAAATCAAAGTTACTTGATTTTTGGAAGCGTGCTTGGATCATTGCTTGGCAGCGCATTGCCGTTTTCAAGCGAAGGCATTGAGTTTTCGATGACTGCTCTGTTTGCGGCTTCATTGACGGAACAATGGATTTCTTCAGAAGACCATCTGCCGGCTTTATGCGGACTGTTTTCTTCACTGATCTCTCTTCTTGTATTCGGTAAAGATAACTTCCTGATTCCGGAGATGATTCTGATCACCTGTATTCTTGCTTTGACAGGAAGGAGGGAAAGAACATGATGCACAGCATTCTGTTGATTGTGATGATGTCGGCTGCGACGGTTCTGATGAGATTTCTGCCGTTTCTGATCTTTGAGGATGAAAACCATACGCCGCAGTTTGTGATCAGGCTTGGCAGAGAGCTTCCTTCGGCAGTGATTGCAATGCTGGTGGTTTACTGTCTCAAAGATGTATCGGTTTTATCTTACCCATACGGACTGCCCGAATTTCTGGCTCTTGGGGCTGTGATCGGACTGCAGTCATGGAAGAGAAATTCACTTCTCAGCATCCTTGGCGGTACGCTCATCTATATGATTCTGATCCGGCTTTTCTGATATACAGAAAAATGTATGAGGATTCTGTGAATCATTTTCATTATTTGTTGCAAGAACCATGAAAATTATTGTAAATTAAGTTATCAATATTCATGACCGGACGGTTATGAAGAATAGAAAGGCGGATATGATGAAACCCTATATTGAAATGAGTGTTGAAGAACTGAGTGAAGAACTGGATCAGCTGAAGAAGGAATACAAGACAATTCAGGCTCTCGGTCTTCATCTTGACATGAGCCGCGGCAAACCCTGCCAGGAACAGCTTGATCTTTCGATGGGATTGATGGATGTGCTTGATTCAGACTCAGACCTGACATGCGAAGACGGAACGGACTGCCGTAACTACGGACAGCTGACAGGTATCAGCGAAGCGCGTGAACTGATCGGCGATATGATGGAAAACAATCCCAAGGATATTATCATCTACGGTAACTCTTCACTGAATGTTATGTTCGATACAATCAGCCGTGCATGGACACACGGTATCATGGGAAATACTCCCTGGGGAAAGCTTGATGAAGTCAAGTTCCTGTGTCCCGTACCCGGCTATGACCGTCATTTTGCAATCACCGAATATTTCGGAATCAAGATGATTCCCGTACCGATGACACTGACAGGACCTGATATGGATCTTGTTGAAAAGCTTGTCAGCGAGGATGAGGCAATCAAGGGTATCTGGTGCGTACCGAAGTATTCCAACCCGCAGGGTATTTCATATTCTGATGCAACTGTCAGAAGATTTGCACGTCTGAAGCCGGCTGCACCTGATTTCAGAATTTTCTGGGACAATGCATACGGTGTCCATCATCTGTATGATGACAGACAGGATTATCTGATTGAAATCCTTGCCGAGTGCAAGCGTGCCGGCAATCCGGACCTTGTTTATAAATTCTCTTCCACTTCCAAGATTACATTCCCGGGCTCCGGTATCGCAGCTCTTGCGACAAGCCCGAACAATATGGATGACTTTACAAAGCATCTGCGCATTCAGACCATCGGTCATGACAAGGTAAACCAGCTGCGTCACGTCCGCTTCTTCAAGGATATTCACGGTCTGACCGAACATATGCGCAAGCATGCGGAAATCCTCCGTCCGAAGTTTGAAACCGTCATCACCACTCTTGAAGAAGATCTCGGCGGTCTTGAAATCGGCTCCTGGACAAATCCGCTCGGCGGTTACTTCATTATGTTTGACTCCATGCCGGGATGCGCAAAGGATATTGTTTCCCGCTGCAAGAAGGCAGGCGTCATCATGACCGGTGCAGGTGCCACATGGCCTTACGGAAAGGATCCCAACGACTCCAACATCCGTATCGCTCCGACATTCCCGAGCCTGGCAGATCTTAAGAGCGCAATGAAGGTCTTCACACTCTGTGTCAGAATCTCCTGTGCCAAAAAGCTTCTTGCTGAGAAAAAGGAAGCCGCATAACAAAACAAAGCTGATCGGAAGATCGGCTTTTTCAATGAAAGAAGGGATTGAAAATGACAAAATTGCCGAAACTGCAGGATGAAAATGTGCTTTACTGCTATATGGAGACACCGTGCGGCATCCTGAAGATTGCCGAAAACAGAGGAAAGATCACTGAAATTGTTTTTGTTGCAAAGGCTGAAGAAGACCATACCGGTAACAGCGAAGTTCTTCTTCGGGCAAAGCAGCAGCTGCAGGAATATTTTGAATGCAGAAGAAAAGAATTCGATCTGCCGCTTTCCTTTGAAGCTTCGTCTTTCCGTGAAAAAGTCTGGAAAGCACTTATGAGTATTCCGTATGGTGAAACCCGCAGCTATCAGGATGTTGCAGAAATGTGCATGAATCCGAAAGCTTCACGGGCTGTCGGCAATGCCAATTCGCATAATCCGATCGTCATTCTGATCCCGTGTCACCGAGTTATTGCAAAAGACGGGTCGCTCGGCGGCTACAGCTACGGGAGTGAAATCAAGAAATATCTTCTTGATCTGGAACAAAGGGGATTGAAACAATGAGTCTTTATCAAATTGCCATGATTTCAGATATCCATGGAAATCTGAACGCATTAAAGGCGTGTCTCAAAGACATTGCCAAAGCAGAGCCGGATGAGATTGTGTGTCTAGGCGATATCGTTGCCAAAGGCTTTCACAATCATGAATGCATTGAGTTAATCAGAAAGAATTGCAGCACGGTACTGACCGGAAACTGCGATGAGTATTTTTCAAGAGATCTTTCTTCTTTTGAAAACGAACGGGAAATCAGACTGGTTTCTGAATATCAGAAAACGATGAGTGAAGAAGATTGTTTATATCTTGCGTCACTTCCGTTTTCGTATGAGTGCATACTCAGCGGCAGACTGATCAGGATGTTTCATGCCGGACCTGATTCGGTGAACAATTATATTTCCAACACGCTTTATGCTTCACCCGATCAGAAGTACTCCATGTTTCTTCCTTCTGATAAAACAGAAAGTCAGAGGACTGCCGATGTCGTGATATTCGGTCACGTTCATGAACAGATGCTCAACAGGCTTTATAACCGCACGCTTGTGTGTGCGGGAAGTGTGGGCAATGCGTTTGATCTGATCCGCAATCCTGCCAAAGACGGACCTGTTTCCAATACGGTGAATGCCCAGTATGTTCTGATCAGCGGTGAAAAGAACAGTGAAGAAGGAGTATTCAATATCAGTTTTCAGAGCGTCCCGTATGATGTCTCAGAAGAGCTTGCCGGTATGAAAGATTTCTTTGAATATGACGAATTTGCATTTGAACTGCTGGAAGGCAGATATAGAAATTTTGATAAAATCAGAAAAATTCTTCTGAAAGACGGAATAGATCTGAATGAAGTGTAAATTCAACTGTTCGTCCGGTTGATTTCATTGTATTCTTGAATCGTCGGAATTATATATGGAGGAATATCATGTTACAGAAAGCAATTTCAGAGCTTGTTGAGTATGCGGTCCGCAAGGAATGGATCACTGAGGAAGACAGGATATGGGCTTCCAACCGGATTCTTGAAGCTTTGAATGTGAACGGATTTGAAGGCCTGACGGAAGTCAACGGAGAGCTGAGGGAAATCCAGGAAATTCTGAATGATCTTTGCGATGATGCATATGAGAGGGGCGTCATTGAAGGAAATTCAGCTGCTTATTACGATCTTCTTGATACAAAGCTGATCGGTCTTCTTGTTCCGCGTCCTGCCGAAATCATCAGTAAATTCAATGAACTTTATGCCGCCTCACCGAAACAGGCGACTGACTGGTATTATGAATTTTCAAATGACACAAACTACATCAGAAGGCAGCGCATTGCAAAAGACCGCAAATGGACGGTCGACACCGAATACGGTGTGATGGATATCACAATCAACCTATCCAAGCCGGAAAAAGATCCGAAGGCCATCGCTGCCGCCGGCAAAGCAAAATCTTCAGGCTATCCGAAATGCCTGTTATGCTGTGAAAATGAAGGATATGCCGGGCATCTGAGCCATCCGGCCAGACAGAATCACCGCATTATCCCGATTACCCTCGGCGGAAAGGATTATTTCCTGCAATACAGCCCGTATGTCTATTACAACGAGCACTGCATTGTTTTCAACAGAATTCATACACCGATGCACATCGATGCGGATGCCTTCGGCAATCTGCTTGATTTCGTGACGATCTTCCCGCATTACTTCATCGGCTCCAATGCCGATCTGCCGATTGTCGGCGGAAGTGTGCTCAGTCATGATCACTACCAGGGCGGTCATTATGAATTTGCGATGGCAAGAGCTGAAATCGAAGAAAAGATCACGGTCAACGGCTTTGAAGCAGTTGAAGCCGGAATTGTCAGATGGCCGATGTCTGTCATCCGTCTGAAGTCGGCTGACCGCACAATGCTCTGCAATTGTGCAGCGCATATTCTCAACAGATGGCGTTCCTATGATGATGAGAAAGCTTTCATCTATCATGAAACGGACGGCGAACCTCATAATACGATCACGCCGATTGCCAGAAGAAGAGACGGCGAATATGAGCTTGATCTTGTGCTGAGAAACAATATTACAACCGATGAATATCCGCTCGGTGTCTTCCATCCCCATGCGGAGAAGCATCACATCAAGAAGGAAAATATCGGCCTGATCGAAGTCATGGGACTTGCCGTACTGCCGGCCCGCCTCAAGGATGAGCTTGCGGCACTGGCTGATGCGATGGTCAGTCATAAGGATCTTTCTGATAATCCTCTGACAGCAAGCCATCAGGAATGGGCTGAGGATATTATGAAGAGATATCCTGATCTGAACGAAGACAATGTGAATGAAATCCTTGAAAAGGAAACAGGAATTGTCTTCAGCCATGTTCTTGAAGATGCCGGTGTCTTTAAGAGAAATGAAGAAGGCAAAGCTGCCTTTAAGAGATTTATCGATTCACTCTGAAATTGATCTGATTCAAACATGCCTGCATAAGCCGTGCAGGCATGTTATCATATTGGCCGACAGGAGAGAATTCATGGAACTTTTGATCCGCAGATTTGATGAGCTCGAAAACAGACAGCTTTACGAAATCCTTAAGGTGCGCTCGGAAGTATTCGTTGTCGAGCAGACATGCGTGTATCTTGATATTGACGGCATCGATCCTGACGCTGTTCATATTTTTTATGAAGATGAAGGTAAGATATACGGGTATCTGAGAGTCTTCTGGAAAGATGCAGAGACGGCTCAGATCGGCCGTGTCTTAAGCAAGGAAAGAGGCAGGGGATTCGGCTATAAAGTACTTAGACAAGGCGTGAAATACGCAGTCGAAGTCATGAAAGCAGAAAAGATTTATCTTGAAGCGCAGACCTATGCCATCGGCTTTTATCAGAAGGCGGGGTTTGAAGTTGTTTCTGAAGAATTTCTTGAAGACGGGATTCCGCATGTGAAAATGATCCGCCTCACGGCACCGGAAGAGTTAAAGAAGATCTGAGCCTTGCTCATGTATCAGGTGCAGTCAAAAAAATGAAATCACAGATCATAAAAATGCAGCAGTTTAAACACCGCTGCATTTTTACATGTTGGTTGATCGGCTGCTGAATCAGTCAGCTGATGAAAATGAGAATGGTGCCGGCAAGTACGGCAATGATGGCACTGATCAGATATTCAGTGATAAAGAATCCATCCGGCTGGCGGTAGGTATTCATATTCGCTTTGACTCTGGTATACATGTTGGCAGTATGTCCGCGAGAACTGGCTTCATGGCCCATGATTGTGTGCAGGAATTCCATACTGTACAGAAATTCAAGCGCAGCTGCAGCGAACAGACCGTCTGAAATATGCCTCAGAGAAAACGGGTCATACCTCTGCAGAGAACACGTCAGCCATACAATGCCTCCGGCAATCGCAAGAGCAAATACAAAGCGGAACAAACTGAATTTTTTCATCATCTGCACCGGATCTGACTGATGTAATTTTTAGTCGATGTCCTCACCATTCGACTTATAAACCTTCTGCATATAGTAGAAGGAGTCCTTCTTTCTTCTTGAGAAATCACCGGTGCCGTCATCATATCTGTCAACGAAAATGAAGCCGTATCTCTTTCTCATTTCGCCTGTGCCTGCGGAAACCAGATCAATGTGGCCCCACGGCTGATAGCCCCAGAGTTCGACACCGTCAAGTTCGATGGCGTCCTTCATTGCCTTGATATGATCACGCATGTAATTGATGCGGTAGTCATCATGAACGCTGCCGTCTTCTTCAACAACATCCAGTGCACCGAGACCGTTCTCAACGATCATCAGAGGAATATGATATCTTTCATACATCTGGCAGAGTGAAATTCTCAGTCCCATCGGGTCAATCTGCCATCCCCATCTGGATGCTTCCAGATAGGGGTTCTTGCCGCCCATCAGCTGGTTGCCGGCTGTCTTTGCGGCATTGGGATCAGCGGAAGCTGTCGCAGACATGTAGTAGGAGAAGCCGATATAATCGACTGTTCCTTTCTTGATCCATTCCATGTCATCGTCTTCCATTGCGATTGTGACATTGTTTCTTTCGAACCACTTCATCTGATAGGAAGGATAGTATCCTCTGACCTGAACATCGATGAAGAACTGTCTTAAACGCATGTCTTCGATTGACTTCATGACATCAACCGGGTTGCATGTCAAAGGATAGACAGGTGCATAGGCAACCATCATACCGATCTTGTTGTCAGGATCGATTTCATGGCCTCTGACAACTGCTTTTGCGGAAGCGACAAATGTATGGTGGGAAGCCTGATAGCGTGTCTGCGGGGATACATCATGAATTCCCAGCTGCATCCAGCTTCTCAGAATGTTGATTTCATTGAATGTCATCCAGTAATGGACACGTCCCTTGAAGTGTGTGAAGAGAACTTCCGAGAAATGCAGGAAGTAGTCAATAACCTTGCGGCTGCTCCAGCCGTCCAGTTCATCAGCCAGTACCATCGGTACATCGAAGTGAGCGATTGTGACAATCGGCTCAATACCGTATTTCAGACATTCATCAACAACTGCATCATAGAAGGCAAGACCTTCCTCATTGACTTTCTCTTTGCCGTCGGGAATAACTCTTGACCATGACATTGAGAAACGGAATGAATTCATGCCCATTTCAGCAAACAGAGCGATATCTTCCTTGAAATGATGATAGAAGTCAACCGCCTGATGGGAAGGGTAATAGACATCCGGAATGATATATCCGGTTGCGCCTTCAGGAAGAGATTCTTCACGTGCAAGTTCCAGGATTTCACCTTCTTTTGTCTTCACCGTATATTTACGGGGATGATCTTTGTCGCCGCCCTTGATGGCATCGCTGGTCGCTAAGCCTCTGCCGCCTTCAAGATAGCCGCCTTCGTATTGGTTGGCAGCAGTTGCGCCGCCCCAAAGGAAATTCTTCGGAAAACTCATAGATTATATTTCTCCTTTTTCTGATAAATTGATTATATAAAATATCTGTAGGAAAAAGAATGCTGTTAAGACTGTTTTTGACCGGATGAGGTGGATATGAATCGATTAATTCTGATTTTGATCATCGTGATTGAACTGACAGGCCTGTATCAGAACACACCGAAGCGTTTATGGCACTCGATGATGTTCTATACGCAGCTTTCCAATGCGGCTGCTCTGCTTTCAGCTTTGCTGCTTCTGCTGTTTGGACCACTCACGTGGATTGTCAGTTTCAGATATCTTGCGGTATGCATGCTTGTCATGACATGTCTTGTAACGGTTTTTGTACTTGTACCGACAATCAGAAAGCCGCGGTTTCTTTTATGGGGAAGAGTCGGTTTTTTTCTGCATGTACTCGGACCTTTGATTAATCTGATTTCCTATGCATTTTTTGAAACGCATGTGACTTCTGTTTCGCTGTTCATTCCGCCGGTACTGACACTGATTTACGGGATCATCATGATCACGCTGAACTATCAGAAGAAAGTGGACGGACCGTATCCGTTCTTCCGCGTCTATAAGCAGTCGACAGCAGCGACGGTGATGTGGATTCTGGTTCTGTTATGTGTGATATCCCTGATCTCTTACAGCGTGTTTGCCTTCTGTTAAAAAAAGCATGGAACAAGAATTCCATGTTTTCTTTACTTCATCATGCGGTCTGCATAGACCACATATTTGACGAATTTTGTGCTGTGAACAATATAGCTGCCGTGACCTTCACCTTTGACAAAGCGCAGCGTCGCACCCGGTATATTTGCGGCGATGAATTTGGTTTCATGATCGGTGACAACATCTTTTTCACCGGCAAGAACAAGTGTCTTTGCTTTGATGGAGCGCAGATCATTTTCCGTGATATGCGGTTCGTTGAGCATGAGCTTGATTTTGGAATCAAGCGTAAACCGTGAGATCAGCTTCATGAATCTCTTCAGCATCGGCTTGACGCCATCCGGTGTCGCATTTGCACCTGCTGTAACAAGAGTTGTGATTCTGTCAGTTTTCATTGCACATAAAAGTCCGATGATACCGCCGTCGGAAAAACCGAAGAAGAGTACATCCCTGAGATCAAGCTGATCCATGAAAGCGATCATATCATCCGCCATATCCTGATAGTGAAGCTCGGGACAGGGGGAACTGTCGCCATGGTCTCTTGAATCCACGGCGTAGCATGTGAACTGAGACTTCAGCTGACTGACTGCTTCATCGAAGATTTTATGATCTTCACCGTTGCCGTGCAGCAGAATCAGGGGTCTCCCGCTGCCGGTGACTTCGTAATTCAGATAAATATTGTTAACCTGGATCTGCATATTCTTTTACCTCGTGTCAATCATAGCATTGAATTTGGAATTTCTGAAAAATTCAGTGCATTCATTAAAATGAAAGGGTTGTATCAATGAAACGTATACTTGTCAGATCAGTCTATGATGCTTTCGAATATGTCATGGATCATTATTATCCATACGGTCTTGAAGAATTTGCCCTGCATAAAGATTCCTATGCAGTGATTTCCATTCAGGATACACATACTGACGGATTCGGTTTCCGCTTTACAGAAAGCAGAACATGCAAAGGAGTTCTGACATTATATTTTGACGATATCGTGAAAGTAGTTGAAGGGGCAGTTCTGTTCAATGAAGATATGGCAGATCAGATTTTTGAATTTGTCAGGAAACATGAAAATGCCGAAACACTGCTGATTCATTGTTATGGAGGATTGTCCAGATCACTTGCTGTCGGGACGTTTTTGGCAGGAATCTGCGGTCTGAAAATACAGGAAGGAAACATCAATCAATATGTATATGGTGTTCTGGAAAAGCAGTATCAAAAGTATTTGAAAACACTCTGAAACATAATATTGCAATCTTTTTCATAAAGAGTCTTTGAATTTTTCAATTGCTTCAGAATTCGTATGTGCAAGTGCAGCACAGATGCCATTGAGTCAATTCAAAGACTGATTTTTGTGCTATCGTTAGAGTATAGGAAGTATGGTTCTGGAGGAATAATAATTTATGACATTCAAAACACCTCTTTATGAGGAACATGTTGCGCTGGATGGCAGAATTGTGGATTTTGCCGGATATTTTATGCCTGTTCAATATCCGACCGGCGTTATCAAGGAACACATGGCTGTCCGTGAGAAAGCCGGACTTTTTGATGTTTCACACATGGGTGAAGTCACCTTCAAAGGCAGGGATGCCTTAGCCAATCTCAACCGCATTCTGACCAATGACTATACAAATCTCAAAGTCGGACGTGTCAGGTACGGTGTCATGTGCTATGAAGACGGCGGCTGTGTGGATGATCTGATCGTTTACAGAAGAGGCGAAGATGACTTCTTCGTTGTCGTCAATGCGTCTAACCGCTTCAAGGATGTGGAATGGATGAAAGCACATCTTGAAGGAGATGTCAAATTCGAAGATGTTTCAGATCAATATGCAGAGATTGCACTGCAGGGACCGCTTTCGGGAGAGATCCTTTCACCTTATACAGAGCTGCCTGAAAAGTATTACAGCTTCATCGATACCGAAATACTCGGAAAGAAAGTCATTCTTTCCCAGACCGGCTATACCGGTGAATATGGATTTGAAATCTATTGTGCACCGGAAGATGCAGTTTACCTCTGGCGTGAAATCCTGAAAGATGAAAGAGTCATACCGTGCGGTCTCGGTGCAAGAGATACACTGCGTCTTGAAGCATCCATGCCTTTATACGGACATGAAATGGATGAGACGATCAGCCCGCTGGAAACAGGTCTTGATTTCGGTGTCAAGATGAACAAGGACTTCATCGGCAGAGATGCGATCGCTGCCCGTAAAAACAGACACCGCATCGGCATCAGGATGACCGGCAGGGGAATTGCCCGTGAACACAATGATGTTTATCTCGATGGCAGACTGATCGGTCATACAACAAGCGGAACCCATTGCCCTTATCTCAAGGGGGCTTATGCAATGGCGCTTGTTGATGAAGCATATGAACCGGGCACAAAAGTGGAAGTTGATGTGCGCGGCAGAAGAATTGAAGGAGAAGTAACAAAACTTCCGTTTTACAAGAAGGAGAAATAATTTATGAAAACACCTGTTGAACTCAAGTATTCAAAAACCCATGAATGGGTCCGCTTCATTTCAGACACAGAAGCAGAAGTCGGTCTGACCGATTATGCACAGAACGCTCTCGGCGATCTCGTATTTGTCAATCTGCCGGAAGTCGATGCCGAAGCAGTCAAAGAAGAAACAATCTGCGATGTCGAATCTGTCAAGGCAGTCAGCGATGTCTATGCCCCGGTCAACGGAACAGTCAGCGAAGTCAATGAAGAACTGCTGGATGCACCGGAAAAGATCAACTCCGATCCGTATGGCGCATGGCTGTTCAGACTGACTGATGTCAGTGACTGCGACGATCTTCTGGATGCGGACGCATACGCAGCATTCTGTGAATCAGAGGAGAACTGATATGGGAAGCTATATTCCCTCAACCGATGAACAAAAACGGGAAATGCTTGAAAAAGCAGGATATTCCTGTTTTGACGATCTGTATCATGATGTTCCTGAAGAGCTGAAGCTGCATGGTGAGCTGAATCTTGAATCCGGCAAAAGCGAGCTCGAAGTCAGGAAGATCATGAAGAATCTCAGCAATGAGAATACTGTATACAGCAGTATTTTCCGTGGCGCCGGGGCGTATTGCCATTACATTCCTTCCATCGTGAAAAGCGTTGTGACAAAGGAAGAATTCGTGACGGCATATACACCGTATCAGGCTGAAATCTCACAGGGCGTTCTGCAGTCGATCTTTGAATATCAGACAATGATCTGCGAACTGACCGGCATGGATGTATCGAATGCATCTGTGTATGACGGCGCAGTGGCAGCAGCTGAAGCAGTTTCGATGTGCATTACACCGAAAAAGAAAAAGGTCTATGTTTCAAAAGGCGTTCATCCCGATACGATGAAAGTAGTCAAAACATATTCCTGGGCATACGGCAACGAAGTGATCGAACTCGGTCTCAAAGACGGACTGACCGATGCTGAAGGAATCAGTGAAGATGCGGCATGCATTGTTCTTCAGCAGCCCAACTATTACGGACTGATTGAAGACGTTCATGCACTTGCTGCAAAGGCACATGAAAAAGGAATCCAGGTGATTCTTTCGATGAATCCGTTTGCAATGTGCCTGTTGCCGTCTCCGGCAGAGTATGGTGCTGATATTGCGGTCGGCGAAGGTCAGCCGCTCGGCATGCCGTTAAGCTATGGCGGACCGTATCTCGGCTTTATGGCGACAACACAAAAACTGATGAGAAAGCTGCCGGGAAGAATCGTCGGCGAAACTGTCGACCATGACGGCAGAAAAGCATATGTTCTGACTCTGCAGGCACGTGAACAGCATATTCGCCGTGAAAAAGCATCATCGAATATCTGTTCCAATGAAGCTTTATGTGCACTCACTGCTTCTGTGTATCTTGCGGCAATGGGGCCGGAAGGAATGAAGGAAGCTGCGGTTCAGTGCTACAGCAAGGCGCACTACCTTGCTTCAGAGCTTGAAAAAGCAGGCTTCGGAAGAATTTATCAGGGAGATTTCTTCCATGAATTTGTCACTGCATGCGACGATCCCGAAGCGCTCAATGAAAAGCTTGCGGTTAAGGGAATCTTAGGCGGCATGCCGGTGGAAGGCGGAATCTTATGGTGCTGCACGGAGCTGAACAGCAAAGAAGAAATCGATACACTTGTTCAGGAGGTTTCCAAATGAAAACTCTGTTTGAAAGAAGCGTCAAAGGCAGACACTGTTCCATCCTGCCGGCATGCGACGTGCCGGTAGTAAAACCGGCTGAAGCACGTGAAAAAGCACTTCATCTGCCTGAACTTTCGGAAACCGATATTTCAAGACACTATACCGAGCTTGCAAAGCAGACATTCGGCGTCAATGACGGATTCTATCCGCTTGGTTCCTGCACAATGAAATACAATCCGAAGGTCAATGAAGATGCGGCAGCCCTGGAAGGATTTACTGCAATCCATCCGACCCAGAAAGATGCACAGGGGTGCCTGAAGCTTTTAAGCATGATGGAGAAAGATCTTTCGGAAATCACCGGAATGGATGAATTCACATTCAATCCGGCAGCCGGTGCACATGGCGAACTGACCGGCCTCATGCTGATCAAGAGATATCATGAACTGCACGGGACACCCGAAAGAAACAAGATCATCGTTCCGGATTCAGCCCATGGCACCAATCCGGCATCCAGCTCGATGTGCGGATTTACCGTCATCAACATTCCTTCAAGTGAGGATGGATGCGTTGATCTTGAAGAACTGAGAAAAGCAGTCGGAGATGATACTGCCGGTCTGATGTTAACCAATCCGAATACGCTCGGTATCTTTGATAAAAATATCAAGGCAATTACCGACATTGTCCATGAAGCAGGCGGCTTATGCTATTACGATGGCGCAAACCTGAATGCGATCATGGGTATTGCAAGACCCGGCGATATGGGATTTGACTGCATTCATCTGAATCTGCATAAATCCTTCTCAACCCCGCACGGCGGCGGCGGTCCGGGAAGCGGTCCGGTCGGCTGCAAATCTTTCCTGGCAAATTACCTGCCTGGTGAAAGAATCACTGTCAAAGACGGCGTCTATGCATGGAGTGAAAGAGGAAGCGAAAGCATCGGCAAAGTCAGAGGCTTCCACGGCAACTTCCTTGTTGTCGTCAAGGCATTCACTTATCTTCTGACACTCGGTAAGGAAGGCGTTCCCGAAGTTGCAAAGAATGCTGTTCTCAATGCAAATTATCTGAAGCATCTTTTGGAAGACACCTATGATGTGGCAAAGCCCGGCACATGTATGCATGAATTCGTTCTGACTCTTGAAAATCTTAAGAAAGAGACAGGCGTCAGTGCAATGGATGTTGCCAAGGCACTGCAGGACTATGGAATTCATCCTCCCACAATGTACTTCCCGCTCAATGTTCATGAAGCACTGATGGTTGAACCGACCGAAACCGAATCGAAGGAGACTCTCGATCAGGCAGCGGCAGCGTTCCTGGATATCTATAAAACAATTCAGGAAAACCCGGAATCCCTGCACGAGACTCCGCACAATTCACCGATCGGACGACCTGATGAAGTCAATGCCGCAAGACATCCGAAACTGCGGTATCACTTCGATGATTGATCGACTTTATACTGTTTCAGCAGCCGGATCTGATCCAACCGTCAATCTGGCTGCTGAATCAGCTTTTTTAGACAGAGTCAGAAAGAACGAGCTGATTCTTTATCTCTGGCAGAATGACAACACGATTGTCATCGGCCGCAACCAGAACAAATACCGTGAATGCAATCTGAGAAACATTGAAAAGGATCATGTACATCTTGTCAGGCGTATGAGCGGCGGCGGGGCTGTTTATCACGACACGGGCAATCTGAATTTCACATTCATCACGGATGATGAAAACTATTCTGTTGATAGACAATCCGAAGTGATTCTGAATGCTCTTGCAAAAAGAGGGCTCAGAGCTGAGATTTCCGGCCGGAATGATCTGTTGATTTCTGGCATGAAGTTTTCCGGAAATGCTTATTATCATCACCATGGATTTTCGTATCATCACGGAACATTGCTGATTTCTTCAGATCTTTCAAAAATGCCGCAGTATTTCAATCCCGATCCTCTGAAGCTTTCGGCAAACGGCGTTTCATCGGTGCGCAGCAGAGTCTGCAGGCTGAATGAATTTGATCCGGAACTTGATGTCAGGATCATGAAGAAGCTGCTGATCGAAGCATGCGAAGAAGTCTATGGCGTCAGGCATACAGAGATGCAGTTTCCGGCCGAAGAAGAAATCAAAGAATATATTGATCTTTACCGCAGCAGGGAATGGATTGACGGAAAGAATCCACCGTTTGATCTGAAATTTGAAAAACGCTTCTCATGGGGCGGAATCGAAATCGGATTTCATGTTGTGAAAGGCATCGTGCAGGAATGCATGATCTGTTCGGATTCCATGGAACCTGATGAAATCGATGAGATGAGCAGGCTGCTCACGGGATGTGTTTTTGAGAAAGATGCACTCATTCGGAAACTTGAAATACCTGACTCAGCGATTGCTCACGATGTACGCTTATGGCTGAAAGATTTGGAGTTATGAAATGAAATATGATGTTGTAATCATCGGCGGCGGACCGGGCGGCTATACGGCTGCGTTTGAAGCCGCGAGTGTAAAAATGAAAGTATGTCTGATCGAAGAAAGAGAGATCGGCGGCACATGCCTCAACCGCGGCTGCATTCCCACCAAAACCATGGTGCATACGGCTGATCTTTACCGCGATCTCAAAGATGAGGCTCATACAGCCATTCATACAGAAGGGCTCTCCTTCGATTCAGAAGCACTTCTTGTCAAAAAGAATGCGGTGGTCGAACAATTGAGAGGCGGCATCGAAAAAGCACTCAAAGCGCAGAAAATCGATGTGATCAATGCCCATGCGACTGTCAGGAATGCCCATACTATTGTCGTGAATGACGAAGTGATTGAAGCTGATCATCTGATTCTTGCAAGCGGCAGTATTCCTGCCCGTATTCCTGTGGAAGGGTGCGACCTGCCCGGTGTGCTGACAAGCGATGACATTCTTGAAAATCTTCCTGAATGTGAATCAATGGTAATCATCGGCGGCGGTGTGATCGGCTGCGAAATGGCAGGGATTTATGAAGCAAAAGGCACAAAAGTCACACTCATCGAAGCCCTCGACAGACTGCTTCCCAATCTTGAGAGCGAACTTGGCAGAAGTCTTGCACTGACATTCAAAAAACGCGGGATCGATGTGCATACAAAATCATTCCTGAAATCGATCAGTAAAAAGGAAAACGGACTCGAAGTCAGCTATGAAGAAAAAGGCGAACTCAGAACAATCGGAACAGAGCTTGTTCTGATGGCTGCCGGAAGAAAAGCAAAGACTGACTGCTTTGAAGCTGAGATGCCTGAAACAGTTAAAGGCAGATTTGTCATCGATTCAAAGTACATGACATCATGGGATGATGTTTATGCAATCGGCGATTGCGCAGACGGATATCCGCAGCTTGCCCATACGGCAATGGCGATGGCAGTCAATGTGATTTCATTCCTGAACGGGGGAAATGAAAAAAGAGATCTGAAACTGATCCCTTCCGGTGTTTATACATCTCCTGAAATTGCATCGGCAGGCTTGTCCGAAGCTGAGGCAAAAGAAGCAGGCATTGAAGCAGTGAGCGGCAAGGTCAATACACTTTCCAATGCGAGAAGTCTGATTGCTTCAAAGGAAAGAGGATTTATCAAAGTTGTCGCTGAAAAAAATACCGGCAGACTGCTCGGCACATTCATGATGTGCGAGAGGGCAACCGATCTCATCCAGGAGGCGGCACTGGCAATCCAGAAAGGACTGACTGTGCATGAAGTCCTTGAAGTGATCCATGGCCATCCGACATTTATCGAAAGCTTTGTTTCCGCTCTTGAAGCTGTCGAAAAGAAGCTCTGAATGCTAAAAATCAAACCGTCTGATTTCACAGTTGCGGATACCGAATGAAGCGAATTCTTCATTTGTCATATCTGTGAAATAAGACTGAATGATCCTGGCAAGCCCGTTATGGGCTGCGATCAGGACAACATGTTCATCATCACCTGTAATCTCATCCAGCACACTGTAAATCCGGTGTGCTGTTTTCAGCATGTTTTCACCGTTCCCGAAGGAATTGATAAACGATGTTTTTGCAAGTCTGAATTCTTCTGAATTCCTGGGTGTGCCTTCATAGATTCCGAAATCCTGCTCAATTAATCTTTCATCAACCTTCAGCGGAATACCGGTCTTTCTGGAAATGACTTCTGCCGTATGGAAGGCACGCTTCAGAGGAGATGAAAGGATCAGATCGATCTTCAGATTCTCACTGATGATTTCCTCTGCCGCAAGTTCTGCCTGTTCATATCCTTTTTCATTCAGATCGATATCGGTTTTGCCACAGATTTTGTTGGCGGCATTCCAGAGCGATTCGCCATGTCTTACAAAATAGAAATGTCCCATATGATTTCCTTCCCGTATTGTCTGTCATTATATCAGCACCTGCGCTCAGTTGATGAAGTCTGTCTTTGTATTTGTTAAAATAATAAATGTTGAGAGGAAATCAAAATGAATAAAGTAATTTTTCTTGATGTTGACGGAACATTAATTGACTATGAAGCAAAAACTCCTGCCTCCGCAAAGAAGGCAATTGATCTTGCCCGTGCAAACGGACACAGAGTCTATATCTGCACCGGCTGTTCAAAGGCTGAAGTGCTGCAGAGAGATCTGCCTGAACTTGACGGTATGATCGGTGCAAACGGCGGTTATGTGGAAGATCATGATCAGGTTGTCATGCATCAGAGTCTGACTTACGAACAGACAAAGAGAGTTGTTGACTGGTGTACCGAAAGAAAACTCGGCATCATTCTTGAATGCAACAGCGGCCGCTATGTCGATCCGATATTCCTGGAACAGGGACCTGATGCATTTGCCAGATACCGTGAAGGCAAAGGCGCTGTGAATGTGAGCAGGGAAGATCAGGCAAAGAGAATCAGAGAGCAGTTCTTCATTGTTGAAGGAGATGAGCGCTACCGCGATGACGTCAATAAGATTTCATTTGTTCTGAGCAGTTATCAGGACCATCTTGATTCAAAGGAAGAATTCAGCGACATGATTGCCAATACATGGGGCGGCAAAGGCGAACTCGCAATCTTCGGCGACCTCGGTCCGAGCGGCATCACCAAAAAGAATGCCATTGAAAAGCTGCTTGATTATATCGGCGCCGATCAGAAGGATACAATCTCTTTCGGAGATGCAAAGATTGATCTTTCGATGTTTGAATTATGCGCATTCAATGTTGCGATGGGCAACGGCGGCAAAGAGATCAAGGAGGCAGCCGATTATATTACAACCGACGTCAATGATGACGGTGTTTACAATGCCTTCAGATATCTGAAGCTGATTGATTAAGCTTTTTGTTTTCAGCATATTCATTTGTTAAGATATTAACTGTAATTCCTGCATCTAACCTGCTTGGAGGGTTCTATGGCTGATCATAATGAAATCAGAAAAAAGCAAACAGGATTTTCACCAGAAAAATCCTTTTGAATATTCTTTCGGTAGTTCTGGGAACGCTGTTTCTCGGATTTATCCTGCGTGAAATCCAGCAGGAAGAATCTTTCGGAGCATACCGTCAAGTTGCTGAAAAAGTTCTGGAATCCTCAATCAACAAGATTCTCGATTCCGAAACATACGGCAGTTCGCTGGAAGATGTCTGGCATAACGGCAATCAGGCAATCGTTACAAAAATCTTTGCGAATCGGCAGATCTGATAAGAACATAAGAGAACATTCGTCTGTTGGATGCGGCAGCTCAGACCCGATGGCAGCGGAATGTTTCTTCCTGCCGGTGTTCAGCTCTATGGCGTCGCCCATAAATAGCTTGCGGTCCGATCCTGTTTAAGAAATAAGACAT
>JAUNEN010000195.1 GCA_030525525.1 Erysipelotrichaceae bacterium | reverse complement strand
AAGCATATGAAGTGCTTGGCTGGAAGGCAGAAAAGACACTTGCCGACATGTGCCGCGACGCATGGAACTGGCAGTCAAAGAATCCGGACGGATATCAATGAAGGCGATTTATGAATCAGAATTTCCGGAATATCAGATGTGGTCTGAATGAATCTTGTTCTTTCAGATGGCAGAAATATGACGATACGGATATTCTTTTCATGACAATCGGAAAAGATATGAAAGAACCGTATACCGTCTCTCTTGAAACAGATCTTCCCATTCATTCCATGACTGCTTTATATATGCTCAATGACTGGTGGACAAGACCTGCTTTCATCAAATCATTTAAAGAGATGCCTGCGCGTACACAGCTGTTGATGATTGAGACACAGGATCTCAGTTACTGCATTCTGCCTTTAGCCTGCGGCAATTACAAAGTACAGATCATCCCTTCTAAGGATGAATGTCTCAGTCTTTCAGTTTTCTCAAATACAGATCTTCATGAAGAAACAGATCAGCCGTTATTCATCATTGCGTCTGATACCGGCGTACGCCTGGCTGTTGAAAAAGCAATGAAGGCAATGGCTCATTATCTGGATCTGCCGTTAAGAGACGAAAGGCCTTATCCGGAAATGCTGAAGTATCTCGGCTGGTGCAGCTGGGATGCATTCTATCGTGATGTCAATGCACAGGGACTCAAAGACAAGGCAGCTGAACTTGTTCATAAGGAAATCCCTGTCAGATGGATGTTAATCGATGACGGATGGTTAAGCACGGAAGGAATGAAACTGACTGCCTTTGAACCTGATCGCACAAAATTCCCGGGCGGCTTTCATCCTGTGATCAATGAGATCAGAAATCAGTCAATGATTGAATGGTTCGGCGTCTGGCATGCGGTGTGCGGTTTCTGGGAAGGAATTGCAAAGGATAACAGACTTGAATGTGATGATGTACTGTATGACACGCAGGATGGCAATTTATATCCTTCTCCGTATAACGGCGAAGCATTCTATCGTAAATGGTATGAATATCTGAATAAAGAAGGCATTGATTTTGTCAAAGTTGACGGCCAGAGCACGGTTGCGAATTTCTTTAAGAATCACATTCCTGCCCCTGCCGCAGCGAAGGGTATTTCCCGGGCAATAGAAAATGCGGCAGAATTGATGAATCATAATGTGATCAACTGCATGGGAATGGCCATGGAGTCAATCGCAGCCAGAACTAAGACTGCCGTATCAAGAAATTCGGATGATTTTGTACCTTCAAGAGGAACAGCCGGCTTCCGTGAACATCTGCTTCAGAACGCATTTAACTCCCTCTATCACAATATTCTGTATGCCTGTGACTGGGATATGTTCTGGACAAAGGAAGAAGACGCAGAAAAACATGCAATACTGCGGTCTCTCAGCGGCGGACCTGTCTATTTCAGTGACAGAGTCGATGAGAGCTGTTCTGATGTCTTCAAAGCAATGACATATCAGAACGGCAGGATTCCGATGATGAAGAGATCTCTGATGCCTTCAGATGACTGTGTTTTCAATGACCCGCTTCAAAGCGGTATTCTCAAACTCCACAACTATGCAGAAACTGCAGGAGTGAATACCGGCGGATTCCTTCTCTTCAATCTGACTGATTCTGAACAGACATGCACAGTTTCTCCCGATGAAATCAAAGAACTTGATTCATCAAGGAAGTATGTCGTCTATGACTGGATGAAAGAAGAAATTCTGACATCTGCAGAAATGAATCTGAAGAAGGATGAATACAGATGGATCATCTTTGCGCCGCGCAGAAAACATATGGCATTCCTTGGAAGAAGCGATCTCTATGCAGGAATTGCATCTGTCTGCAAATGGAATGAATCAAATACATGCGATTCCCTGATTCTTGAAGAAACCGGTCCGTTCAGCTGGTATTCAGAAAATGATGTCAAAAAGATAACGGTCAACGGCAATGACTGCACACATCTGATTCAGAAGAAAGATCATCTGTATCACATTGATCTTGATGTAAACGAAGGAATTGC
>JAUNEN010000194.1 GCA_030525525.1 Erysipelotrichaceae bacterium | reverse complement strand
CGGAGGAAATATGATACAGACAGGATTATTTGACGAAGAGATCAATGAAGAAAGTGTATATGAGCCGCTGGCTTCGAGAATGAGACCGAAGGATCTTTCAGAATTTGCCGGTCAGAAGCATCTGATCGGGGAAGGAAAACTGCTCCGGAATCTGATTGAGAATGATCATATCTCATCCATGATCTTCTGGGGACCTCCCGGTGTCGGAAAGACAACGCTGGCAAGGATCATTGCTGAAAAGACAAAAGCTAGATTCGTGAATTTCTCAGCTGTCACATCCGGCATCAAAGAGATCAGAAAAGTCATGGATGATGCAGAATATGCCAGAAGGACAGGCCAGAAGACCATATTATTTGTCGATGAAATACATCGTTTCAACAAAGCGCAGCAGGATGCCTTTCTTCCCTATGTGGAAAAAGGATCGATCATCCTGATCGGTGCGACAACCGAAAATCCTTCCTTCGAAGTCAATTCCGCTCTGCTTTCCAGATGCCGTGTTTTTCTGATGCGTCCGTTAAGCCAGGAGGATCTTGAACAGCTGCTGGAACGGGCAATGCATGATGAACGGGGATACGGCAATGAGCCGGTTGAGATGCCGGAAGGAATGCTTTCAATGATTGCAGATTTTGCCAAGGGAGACGGCAGAACCGCTTTGAATACACTGGAAACAGTAATCATGAATACAGAGATTGAAAACGGCGTATACAAAGTGACCATGGATTCTCTCAAAGACTGCATCACAAGGAAGTCCATGATGTATGACAAGGGCGGTGAAGAGCACAATCAGGTGATATCCGCCTACCACGAAAGTATCCGCAACTCCGATGTCGACGCAGCACTCTTCTGGCTGGCAAGGATGCTGGATGCCGGTGAAGATCCGATATGGCTGGCAAGAAGACTGACACACGCCGCTGCAGAGGATGTCGGACTGGCTGATCCGAACGCATTGAATGTATGTATCAACTGTTTTGAAGCTGTCAGGCTGATCGGGATGCCGGAGTCTGCGATTCATCTTGCAGAGGCAACGATCTATGTGTGTCTGGCACCGAAGTCAAATTCCGTTTACCTCGCCTATGAAGCCGCAAGAAAAGACGCTGCCGAGCATGATACCGATCCGATTCCGCTTGCCGTCAGAGCAGCCTATACCAGACTGCAGACAGAGCTTGGCTACGGGAAGGATTATCAGTATCCTCACGATGCGCCTCAGAAGATCACCAATATGCAATGTATGCCGGATGCGCTTGTCGGAAAGAGATATTATTATCCGACGGAAGAGGGCAAAGAAATATCATGCAAGAGAAGATATGAATGGATTCTGGACTGGCACAGAAAACATGACCACGAGCCGCCGAAGCCCTCAAAATTTCCGATGCCCATGAAAAAATGACTTCACTTCTGCTGAAGTCATTTTCGTTGTTTTACAGCTGCCGACGGGATCGAAACAGCAGACTGCGATCTGAATCACATCGGAAAGTTTGTCGTATGCATCTCCCGGATCCAGTTTCAGGACATCATATTCACTTCTGTATTGGCGTAATCTTCTGATGAATGTGCCCTGTGGCCGTACCTTCATTTCGATCATGACTGTTCTGCCGTCAGCCAGAACCGCTTTGATATCAAGATATACAAGCTTGCTTAACCCTGAAGGCTCCTGACGTTGTTCTTTGTTGATGTAAGAGATTGAAGTGACATGAAGATCCGGAGCCGATTCATTGATCAGGCGGATTGCAATTTCCGGATGTTTCTGAAGAACCTTACCGAAGAAATATCTGTTGGTGAAGTTGCCGTTTTTCCATCTGTCTGCAACAGATTGATTTGTTCCCGTTTCAGGAAAAATAATTTGATAAGCCATAGAAGCTCCGTGAATTATCAGATATTGATTAATCTCATTTTATCTGAAGGACTGCACCGCTTTCTTCCATCATGCTCAAAGAAAAAGAATACCGGCTGTCCGGTATTCCTGATCAGTTATTCATTGACGTAGCGGTATCCTTCCCCGAAAATCCGTTTCAG
>JAUNEN010000032.1:11595-28179 GCA_030525525.1 Erysipelotrichaceae bacterium | reverse complement strand
TTTGAATGAATACAGCAGAGATTGCAGAAAGGAAGGCAATATGAAGAAAAAAAAGAATCTGCGCATTACCGCATCAGCCCTGATTGCCGGTCTTTATGCGGCAGGCTGCACATTTTCTCCGGATGATAATGAACCGCAGGATGTCTACGGACCGCCGGTGATTGAAGAAGAACCGCAGGATGATCAGATCACTGAAACAGAGATTCCCGAAGAAACATATGTGCCTGATGTCAATGTGCCAGAAGGACTGTACGGACCGCCTCCAATCGATGATGATGCGGATTATGATCCCGGTGACAATGTTGCCGAGCCGCTCTACGGGCCGCCGGCCGGGCAGGAAACAAGATAGGAGAAGAACTGTGAAGACAGTTTACGAAATGAAAGTGAATCATCTTGATGCACTTGCCGATCATGTTGAAAACAGGCTGTATGCCCGTCCTGAGTTAAGGCATCTGTTTCTTGAGCTGACACTCAGATGCAATGAACATTGCTTTCATTGCGGCTCAAACTGCGACTATACGGGAAGCGAAGATCTGAAGCTTGAAGATTACAGACGGATTCTTGATGAAGTCAGAGAGGATTTTGATCTTTCGAAAATGATGCTATGCATCACCGGCGGCGAACCGCTGCTGAGAAAAGATTTCTTTGAAATCATGTCATATGCCCATCAGAACGGTTTTCGCTGGGGCATGACGAGCAATGCGACATTGATCACACCGGAAGTTGCAGAAAAACTGGCGGACACCGGCATGCGTACCATATCGGTTTCAATCGACGGAACGGAAGAAACCCATGATGCTTTAAGAGGCATGAAGGGCGGCTACCGCAAAGCAATGGAAGGGATTCAGAATCTGATTGATGCTGATCGGTTTGAAGCGATTCAGATCACAACCGTCATCAATCATGAAAATATCAATGAACTGGATGAACTGTTTGAAATCATGAAGGGAATTGATATTGATTCATGGCGTCTGGCAGCTCTTGAACCGATCGGCAGGGCACTTCTGAGACCGGAATTAATGTGTACAAAGGAAGATCATATCCGTCTGATGGATTTCATCAGGGAAAAAAGAAAAGAAGGCTGGCCGCTTGTATACGGGTGCAGCCATTTTCTCGGTATGAAATATGAAGCGGAAGTCAGAGACTGGTACTGGTTATGCAATGCCGGGTTATATACGGCAAGCATTATGGCAAACGGCGATATCGGTGCCTGCCTTGATATTGAAAGAAGAAAAGAAACGATCCAGGGCAATATCTTCAAAGACCGCTTCAGCGATGTCTGGTACAGCCGCTTTGAGATTTTCAGAAAAGATCTCAGTTCAATGAGTGAAGAGTGCAGAGGATGCACTCACGCAAAATACTGCCGCGGGGATGCCCATCACAGTTTTGATTACGATCGCATGAAGCCGATGGTGTGCATGAAAGATATATTATTCTGAAAACGAAAAAAATGCGTCTGAGCAAATTCAGACGCATTCTTTATTTGTGTGATGCTTACGGCTGCGGCCAGCCCGGAATGATACCCTGTTCCGGCTGCTGCTCAGGCTCGGCGGATTCTTCAGGCTGTGAAGTCTGTTCTGAGCTGAGAGAACCGCTCAATGTAACATTGAATGTCATTTCCTGATTCTCTCTGATGATTGTCAGAGTGATGACATCGCCGATTGCTTTTTCTCTGAGATATTTGGAGAGATCTGTATATGTGGAAACTGCCTGACCGTCAATGGCTGTGATCCTGTCATATGGCTGCAGACCTGCCGCTTCGGCACCGCTGCCGGTGATGACATCAGTGATATAAAGACCTGCTTTGTAGTTCTGGGTGTCATTTGTGAGTTCCTGCAGATAAACGCCGATGGTCGGACGGCTTGTTACATATCCGTGTTCGATCAGCTCGCTTGCAACATTCATGGCTGTGTTGATAGGGATTGCGAAACCGATTCCTTCGATGATTGCACCGGAGCTTGTGGTGCCGGAGTCCTTGGCATTGACGATACCGATCAGGTTGCCGTTGCCGTCAAACAGGCCGCCTCCCGAGTTGCCGGAGTTGATTGTCGCATTTGTCTGGATCAGCTCCATCGATTCATTGCCGATGACGATTTCACGGCTTGTGGCGGAAATGATTCCGCTTGTAACGCTGCCGCCGAGTGTGCCGAGCGGGTTGCCGATGACAACTGCAGTATCGCCGGCTGCGATCTTGGAAGAATCGCCGACTGTGGCAGGCTGCAGATTGCCTGCGTTGATCTTGATGACTGCGATATCTGTTTTGGCGTCTGTACCGACAAGTTCGGCAGTATATGTCTTGCCGTCATAGAGGGTAACGGAAATGCTGTTGGCATCTTCGACGACATGGTTGTTTGTGATAATGTAGCCGTCAGCGGAAATAATGACGCCGCTGCCCGCTGCCTGGGTTGTGTATGTGCCTCCGAAGAAGCCGTATGAAGTAGCTGTTACTTCCGTGACAATTTCCACGGTGCTCGGTGAAGCTTTTGCGGCGACATCCGCAATCGTCATGGATGTGCCTCCGTTCACTGCTGTGGATGTGGTCTGCGATGTGCCGCTGGCTGATGACTGGTAGACGACAGTTGAGCCGGCTCCGCCTAAATGGGTCGCTGCGAACCAGCCTCCGCCGAGTCCGCATGTCAATGAAATCGCTGTTGATGCACAAAGCAGAGCGATCGGATTGGTCTGTTTTCTCCTGCTGCTGCGCTTTGTCTGGTATGCCGGTTTGATTTCGGTATACTGTGTTTCTGTGATCTGTTCAGTGTGATCAGAATTTCTGTATTCACTCATAATCCTGTATACCTCCTTGTTCTTTACGACGTAAATACTATGTCCCGAATGTGACATTTAAGTGAACATTGTGTTAACGTTCAGAGATTATTTTACTCTGATTGATCCGAATTGTTAACAGGCCCCAAATCGTCAGAATCATTCTTAATGTATCAGACATGAATGTGACCGTCTGTTTCTGTTTCAGCATAGGCATGCATATGAAAATACAGACAGTCCTGTTAGAATAAAATCAGGAAAGAGAAACTGATGGCGGGAAATTTACTGATCAATAAAATCATGATTGACTGGTCGCAGATCGAGGAAACATCCTGGCTGCATCAGATTGAATCAATCAGAAATCTCGATGAACTTGAGCTGAAAGCACCGGTGACTTTTTTTGCGGGAGAAAACGGCAGCGGCAAATCAACACTTCTTGAAGCAATCGCAATTGCGGCCGGATTCAATCCTGAGGGAGGTACCCGCAATTATGCTTTCTCTACCTTTGATTCACATTCACCTCTTCATGAAGCGGTCCGCCTGAGCAGGGGAATCCGCAGAATCAGAAACGGCTACTTTCTGAGAGCGGAAAGCTTCTACAATGTCGCAACCATGGAAGAAGAATATTCAAGAGGTCCCGGCGGACGGCCGAAGCATTATCATATGAAATCGCACGGCGAAAGCTTTCTTGCGATTGCTCAGGATCACTTCAATGCGGACGGTCTGTATTTCCTCGATGAACCGGAAGCCGCACTAAGCCCGCAGCGTCAGCTGACGCTTCTGATCGAGATTGCAGAATGCGTCAAAAGGGGAGCGCAGTTCATCATCGTCACCCATTCGCCGATTCTTCTCGGGCTGCCTGAAGCAGAAATCCTGAGCTTTGATGAAGGCCGTGTTCATGAAATATCCTATGAAGAAACCGACAGCTACCGTGTCACTTCATTATTTGTCAACAACCGGGAAAGACTGCTGAAAGAATTGCTTTCAGATGAGTGAAAACAAAAGGAGACATCTCTGCCTCCTGATGTATGAATGATTCTGAATGGGGATCAATGAAGGAATTCTAGCTGTGAGCGGGTGCGTACCAATGCGGTGCGTCATCTGCTTTTTTAAATGCATGGATGTTTCTGAGCGCTGAAGAAACCAATGTGATGAGCTGACTGTAGATTTTGCCGTATTTTGAACCGAGCGCTGCATCAACGCTGTCAAACATAATTCCCGAGCGTCTGACTTTCAGCAGGCTTTTCGCATCGGGACAGTCGGAAGTGATGATTTTTGAAACGGATAATTCGTTGACTTCTATCGAAAGCTCATCCGCAAAGGCGGAATCCCAGCTTACATTCAGATATAATTTTGCATTTCCGTCGATCACGACTGCTTCCGAGCTGATCACGGATAATTTTTTTCCTTCATTCAGATCCAGATGCATTGCGAGTACTTTTTCGTTCATAACTCTGCTCCTTTTCTGTACTTAAATTATAGCTGCCGATTGTGTAAGGACTGTGAACGTTTGCCAAATAAAATCTTAAGATGCCATCACAGTTTCTTATATCCCTCTGCCTTCTGCATACAGTGCTATAATGAGTGGCTGAGGTAAAAATCAACTATGTTCAATATCAGCGATCGTTCAAGAGATACTTTTCAGCTGTTTGGCAGACAGGCTGAAAAAGGATATGACTGGTGGTGGCATTCATTCACTGCCAGAAATCACAATACCGATGAAGAAAAAGCATTCTTCATTGAATTCTTTCTGGTAAATCCTGCATATGGCGAAGAAGAACCTGTTTTCGGTCAGCTTCCGGGTAATCAGGCCGCAGGCAGAAAACCTTCCTATCTGATGGTGAAAGCCGGAACCTGGGGAGAAGACGCTGCCCAGCTGCACCGCTTTTATGGCTGGAAACAGATTCAGGTCGATACAGGCTGCCCGTTTTCCATCAATGCCGGCGAATGCTTTCTCGATGAAACACATACATACGGATCGATCAGCGTGAGTGAAGAAACAGCCGCAGAGCATCCGGAAATGATGAGTGATGCAGGAAGGATGAAGTGGGATCTTTCAATTTCAAAAAAAATTGCATTCAATGTCGGGTATGGCGCTTCTTCATTATTCCGCAGGCTTCAGCTGTTTGAAATGTTCTGGCATGCGGAAGGAATGAAAACAGAATATGCAGGAACTGTCACATGGAACGATGAAGTCTACGATGTGATTCCTGAAAGCTGCTATGGCTATGCAGATAAAAACTGGGGAAAGGATTTCACATCCCCATGGGTATGGATCTCATCTAACCACCTGACCAGTCTGCAAACAGGCAAAAAACTGAAAAATTCAGTCTTTGATATCGGCGGCGGATGTCCGAAGATCGGACCTGTTGCTTTGAAACGGCAATTGCTTTCCGCTATGTTTTATGAAGGAAAATGCTATGAATTCAACTTTTCAAAGTTCTGGACAGGCACAAGAACGCTCTTTGACTGCAGAGAAACCGATACCGAGATTATATGGCATGTCGAGCAGAGAACCTGGCATGAGCGGATGGTGACAGATCTTGCATGTCAGAAGAAAGATATGCTGCTGATCAATTATGAATCCCCGGATGGCAGAAAGCGTCACAGACATCTGTACAACGGAGGAAACGGCAAAGGCACGGTACGTCTGTATCATAAAGGAAAGCTGATCGATGAAATCCGCGCTGAAAATGCCGGATGCGAATACGGAGAATATGATCCGGATTGAAGTGCATGCATGTGAAAGACAAAAAAGACCAAATGCACACAACCTTTGGATAGTAAATGGAAAATATGTGAAAAAATAAGATGTTTTTCATGCAAATTTTAAAGACTCTGTAGTATTATATGAAGAGCTGTTAGCTTTTGCTGTTCAGCTTGATCAAAAATACACAGAGGGGATCGAATATGGATTGGAAAACATTACCTGGATTTGAAGAAAAGTTTGCGAGAATTACAATCAAGCCGCACAACACATTCGGCGGCAAGGTTGTAGAAGTGCTCTACGGTGCACAGGATGAGAACGGAAATCCCGTTCAGCCGAAGGAAGTCGGCGTTGACGGATGCGGCCGCTGGTACGGCGTTGAGTCAGACGGCGAGTACACAATGTACGAATGGACTCATCCGGCATGTGACGGCGGAAACACCGAATACGGAACAGAGCATGAAGGAAACGCACTTGAGGCAATGGAAAATGATGTCCGTGCGAAACTCGCTCTTTGCCGCAAGGCTGAGGAGATTCTGAAGAGCTCCTCAGATACAGAAGAAAAGATTGCTGAACTCAAGGCTGAATGGGATGCTCTGAAGAACTGGAACACACCGAAGGAAAAAGAATATGCAGAGCGTCTTGAAAGCTCCCTTGCTTCATTCAATGCAAAAGTTGAAAGATTCAAGGCAAATGCTGAAGAAAAGGCAAAGCTCGCTGCAGAAGCTGCTGAACTGGCATCTTCCACAGAATGGAAGAAGACTCAGGAAGCATTCCGCACTCTGCAGGATGAATGGCAGGAAATCGGTTCTGCCGGCGACGCTGATGATGAACTCTGGGAGAAATTCTCCGCTGCAAGAAAGCAGTTCAACGATGCTCGCAGATCCTATTTTGACAATCTGGATGAAATGCGCTCCAAGGCTGAAGCAGCCAAGAAGCAGCTCATTGAGGATGCCGGAAATGTTCTTGCAGGTGTCAAGAACTGGAAGCAGGCAGGCGACAAGATGAACGAACTCATGGATTCCTGGAAGGCTGCCGGAAGCTCAGGCCGTGACAAGGATGATGAACTGTGGGCTCAGTTCAACGGCATCAGAAAAGAATTCTTCGAAAAGAGAAGAGCATTCTTTGATGAGAGAAATGATCTGAGAAAGAAGGCTGTCGAAGCCAAGAAGGCTCTGATTGCAAAGGCTCAGGAAATCGTTGATCAGAAGAACTTCTCCAAGGAAGTTACTGAACAGATGAAGGATCTCGACAAGGAATGGAAGGCTGCAGGCAATGCCGGCCGTGAAGAGAATGACAAGCTCTGGGATGCCTTCAAGGCAGTCAAGGAAGTCTTCTGGAGTGCAAAGCATGAAGACAGCCTGAACCGTTTCAGAGAAATCATCGACAGAAAGCAGAATTCCATCAAGAATATCCGCGCTGAAGTTGAAAGACTCGGTGAACAGGAATACGAAACAAGCGATTATACAAAGATCCGTTCGATTCAGTCCAGAATCGAAGAGAAGAAAGCAGTCATTGAAAAGCTTCAGGAAGAGGTCAAGGATCTCGAAGCCAAGATCGCTGAGTAATCATTTCATAAGCAAAAACTGCAGGTGCATCAATCATCTGCAGTTTTCATTTGTCTTATAAAGAAAAATACCGTCTTCCGACAGTATTCATCGTTTTACTTTTTCTTCATCGTGAGACCGTAGACTGCCCCGATCGTGCCGCCGATGATGTGAGTCAGCTGGGAAATGTTGTCAGCCGCAAAGACGCCTTCATAAACCTGCTGGGTGATATAGATGAATGCAACGATAATCGTTGTGAGCGGCAGGCCTTTGCCGCTGCCGGTGACACTGGAAAGCAGAATGACTGCAAACACGACGCCGCTTGCTCCAAGCAGTGCGGAATTACCCGGCAGCAATATATGAACGATACCTGTAATAAAGGCAACTGCCGCGATGATTCCGGCAAGTCTGCCGCTTCCGTATTTTTCTTCAAGCAGCGGACCGACAAGAAGGATCAGGATCATGTTGTTGCAGTAATGCGATATACTGGCGTGTCCGAGCACATGCGTAAACAGACGCACATAGAACAGCGGATCGGTGAATGATCCCTTGTATACAGAGAACAGAAGAAGATTGCTGCGGCCGTTTGTCAGTAAGCCGGCTGCCAGCGCACAGGCTGACACAAGTGCGAATGTCAGGACAACCGGTGAGTTGAACGTGATTTTTTTCATTGGATTACCTCGGAGTAATTATAGAACATTTGTGCTTTCAATGTGAAAACGATATACTTGTGTACGGTAAGCAAGGAGGTCTCTGTATGGCCACAAAGAATAAAAAGAAGAAAAAGAAGGTAAAGGCAGTCAGTGCGTCACCGATTGTCAATCCTGAACTGAGAAGCGCAATTGACGGGCTCAAGCAGGAGAATTCCATGGAGAAGCAGAATGCCCTCACGGAAGCACTCAAGAATGCAAAACTGCTTTCACCGGTGATTTTTGACGGCGAGCCTGTCAAGGATGAAAAGGGCAGAATGACCCTGAAGCCGACCCAGATCAGATTCATTCTGATCAACACAAAGGACGGCAAGACATTCTTCCCGGCTTTCACGGATATCGCAGAAACAGAAAAATTCAGAGTTACCGGAGAAAACGATCCGAAACCGCAGAATGTTGTCAGGACAATGAAGGAATTCGACCAGTTCCTGAGAGACCCGAATAACAAAGCAAGCGGTGTTGTGATCAATCCGGGCAGCGACAATATCGTCATTCCGAAGAATCTCGTTTCACTGGCGGCAGGTACACTCAAGATTGAAGTGCGTCAGCCTGCAAGTCAGCCGGCACCCGGCAATATGCCAAGTCCCAATGCACTGCTCAATGTCAGATATGTCGAACCTTCGATCTATCCGACAAAGATGATCAATGCAGTCTATGATCATTGTGCAACAGTGCCTGAAATCGACCGTGTCTTCTTCAAGCAGAAGCTGGCCGGCAACACAGTTGCTTTCTGGCTGGCAGTCGAAGCTGACAAGCAGGATCCTTCCATTCTTGAAGGAATTGTTGCGGCGGCAGAACCGCTTTCCAAAGAGATTCCGGTGGAAGCTGTCTTTGTCAATGAGAAGCTGATGAATGAAGTGATCAAGGATACGGTTGCGCTGTATGACCGTGCTCTGGAGCTGTGATGAAGATTGTTCAGCTTGATGACACACAGAAACACGCAGCTCTTGATTTAATTGCGGGCTTAGATGACCAGTCGGCACGGATCCGGAGCTTTCTGAAAGAGCGCATTGGGAGTTATGAAGTCAAAGGTGCATATATCGATGATGCATTATGCGGTTTTATCATCTATGATGCAGAAGCAGCGCAGATTGTATATCTGAATGTTTCGGAACAGCACCGGAATCAGGGAATCGGAAGTGCTCTTGTTGATGAAGTCAGAAACGAAGCTTCAGCTCAGCATTATCCCCGGATCAAAGTCAATGCGGCAGGGGAGATGATCGGTTTCTATGAATCCTATGGCTTTGAAAAAACAGATGAAGAAAAAGAAAGCGGCAATACAAAGGTTGTACCGATGGAATATCTGCTCGGCAGACAATATATCGGCAAAACCGTGAGTGTCACAATCGACAGACCCTATGGCAGCTTTCATCCTCATCATCCCGATGTGATCTATCCGCTCAATTACGGCTATGTTGATGAGCTGATCAGCGATGACGGTGAATTCCAGGATGCGTATGTATACGGACCCAAAGAACCGGTGGAAACGTTCAGAGGAATTGTTTCATGCATTATCTATCATAAAGACGGGCCTTCCCGCTTCGTTGTGACGCGGCCGGGTGAAATGATTGACCGCGAGGCAGTCATGAATGCGGTCGCCTTTGAAGAGCAGTATTACGATACAAGATTTATCTGGGATCATGAACTGAATTAGATGTCTGTTATTACGGGCATCTTTTTTGTGTTCACACAAATCATCGGAATGTTCACATGAAGTTCAGATTGCATTCAATGTTTGCACAGAGAGAATAAGTATTCTTTAAACCGTAAACAGCAGGAGGTACACACGATGAGTGAAAACCAGGTGATCGACACTTTCCAGAGAGTCGAAGACAAATACAGAATAAGCCGTGAAGAGGCAAGAGAAATTCTTGAAGAAATGAAGGGACATATCAAAAAGGATTTCTACTTCCAGTATACGGTGCACAATATCTACTACGATTCCAGAGATGCACAGATGATCATTTCCTCGCTCAACCGTGACCGCTTCAAGGAAAAGCTGAGATTACGCTGTTATGAACAGCCTGCCGGAGATACGGTGTGCTTCCTTGAAACAAAGAAGAAATACGCAGACATCGTTTACAAGAAAAGAATTACGCTTTCGCATAACGAAGCGATGGCATATATGAATCACGGCATTCCCCATCACGTTCATAACAACACCGCCGAGGAAATCGACTTCATCAAAAATTATTATGACTGTGAGCCGAAAACTTTGATTCTGTACGACCGCACATGTTTCTCTTCCATCAGTGAAGCAGATGTCAGAGTCACGTTTGACACCAATATCCGCTATCGTCTCGATGATATCAATCTGAATGAAAGAGGGGATGAAAAACAGCTGATCGGTAATGATGTCGTGATGGAAATCAAAGCGATGAACCGTTATCCGATGTGGCTGGTCAAAATCCTCTCAAAAAGAAAACTCTATAAACAGTCATTCTCAAAATACGGAATGATTTACCGGCAGAATGCCGAAGCATTATGCATCAAAGGCACACCTGCATATATCTATGCATCAAACGAAAAGGAGAATAAAGTATGTTCAGTTCAATTTTAACAGGTACATCCTCAGGATTATCCGTCGCATCAGTCGCTGCCTGTGCAGCCGCATCGATTGTCTCAGGTCTTATTCTGGGTCTGACTTATAAAAAATGTGAAAATCCGTCGAAGAGCTTCACAACAACCATTTCACTTCTTCCGTTAATCGTGATGCTGGTCATCATGATGGTCAACGGAAATCTCGGCGTCGGTGTCGCAGTCGCCGGCAGCTTCTCGCTGGTCAAATTCAGATCTCTTCCCGGTAAAGCAAGCGATATCCTGATTATCTTCGCGGCCATGGGACTGGGTCTTGCAACAGGTATGGGATATGTCGTATTTGCAGTGGCTGCAGCAGCTGTATTTGCACTGATATACTTTATCTTCTCCTCAACATCAATTCTGTCTGCCGACGGCAGCTACAGAAATCTGAGAATCACCATCCCGGAAGATCTTGACTATATCGAAAGCTTCAGCGATATCTTTGAGAAGTATACAAAGAAAGCCGAAGAGCAGGCAGTCCGTACGATCAATCTCGGTACCATGTACCAGGTGACATATGATATCAATCTGAAAAACGCATCTCTTGAAAAAGAAATGATCGATGCGATCAGAGTGCGCAACGGCAATCTGCCGGTCATCTCATCGAGAGCCGCAACGGTTGCTGCAGAGCTTTAAGAAAGACAGAGAATTCAGCCTTCGGGCTGTTTTCTTTTTGTGAATCGAAAAGAAACCGGTTTCGTCAATTCTGTGTTACCATTTCTCTATGCTGATAATCGGAATTCTTTCAACCGTATTTTTAGTGCTGTTTGGGGTGGCTTACAGTCTGCTCCTTTATAATGTGCACTTTCAGAACTGGCTGATCGAAACGCTTTCCGCCAAAGCCAATGTGATTCATATGAAAGACGAATCGCAGCTGAAGGGAAAACGATTCATGGTGCCCCGTGAAAACCGTGATGTCAGAGTGAATATCTACAGAGGCAAAGAAGGGAAGCTGCCTGCTGTTTTCTTTGCCCACGGATCTGATTTTGTCGATTCGGATGCGGATGAATGGGATGATTACTGCGATTGGTTTGCAAAAGAATTTCAGGTTCTTCTGATTTCGGTCAACTATTCCAAGATCGGCATTCATGTGACAAGCTATCCCCAGGATGAAATCCAGGATACGATCCGCTGGTTCAGAAGTCACGCTGATGAATATGGATTTGATAAAAACGAATTCATGATGATGGGAGCTGAAGCAGGGGCATATCTTTCGATGATCGCCGGCTTTCAGCTGTTAAGAAAGGGAATCTTTTCAAGAGGCTATATTCTGATCAATCCCTTTGTCGATTATACAAATGTCAGCTTTGCGCAGGCCGGCTATCATCCGGAACCGGTTGCCCTGATCACGCTTGGCGAAGACAGGATGCGCGAAAAATGGAATGAATATTCCAAGGCGATCAGAGCAGAAGATATCTATATGCGGGAATGGGACAGAGTTCATGTTTCAAAGAGAATACTCTATGAACCGTATGCAGAATTTGATGAACAGGAAAGTGAGGACAGAAGACTGTTAATCAACTGGCTTCATGTCCGGATGAATGAATTCATATAAAAACACACAGGAGACGACAATGACAGAAAGATTCACAAAATGGGTCGCATGTTTCGGAAATGCGACTTCGATTATCAATCAGACGGAATGCACATATGCCAAAAACATGACATACCGCTACCCCGTCAGGATGTGCTTCAACGGTAACAGAATCCGCATCCGCTTTTCCAATATTGCAGGTACGGAACCTGTATCCTTCACATCTTCCATCGCCGAAAGCAGCCGCAAGGGCGTGCTCAATCCCGATACATGTTTAAGACTGACATTTAACGGCAGTGAAACATGCGTGATTGAACCGGGATGCGAAGTGACAAGCGATGAAGCAGATTTTAAAGTCACTGCCGGTGATTATATTTCCGTATCGATCTATGTGAAGGAAGCGACGCAGATGAATTCTGCAGTACTGATCACAGGTCCTCTTTCCGGCGGCTATTATTCGTACGGGAATTATGAATTTGATAAAGTTCTGCCGCTTGATGAAACAAGAAAGACAAACTGGTATTTCTTCCTGAATACAATCGATGTGTTCACCGAAGAGAAAAATCATGCATTAATCTGCTATGGCGATTCGATCACTGCCCAGGACTGGCCGGACTATCTTGCGCTGAGGGCATGGGATCTCGGTTACCGCAATATCTCAATTATCCGCAGAGCAATCAGCGGCACAAGAATCCTTCGTGAATATACTTGCAAAACTTATGCGGCATACGGCATCAAAGGTGAAACACGCTTCCCGGTTGAAATCAATACTGCGGGAGCTGACAGAGTATTAATACAGCACGGCATCAATGACATCATCCATCCGGTCGGGGAAGATGTGAACCCGTGGCGTCCGCTCAGCGATCTGCCGACGGCTGAAGAAATGGCGGAAGGATTCATGAAATTCTATGTTGAGCCTGCCCGTGCAAAGGGACTTGCAGTCTATGGCGGCACGCTGATTCCGATCTATGGATGGCGCACATATGCATCATTCCGTGAAGAGCTCAAGGATCAGTTCAATGAATGGCTGCGCACAACGGATGAACTTGACGGCCTGGTCGATTTCGATCTTGCCGTCCGGGATGAAAGCAATCCATATGCATTTAAAAAGCAGTTTGACTCAGGCGATCATCTGCATCCGAGTGCCGAAGGCTATAAGGCAATGGCTTACGCAGTCAGTGAAGATCTTCTGAAATAAAATATCTGTATATAACGGGGAGGGCCTATGAGCATGCGCGGACCGGGAGGCAGAAGTCAGTTCATGACTGACGAAGAAAAAAAGAATGCCCCCAAAGTGACAAAAGAGCTGCTGGCAAGAATCTTTTCCTACCTGACGCCGTACTGGAAACAGATGGCGGTGGTTCTGACGGCGATTATCTGTTCGTCGATTCTTGCAATCTATCCCAGTATCATCACCGGAAAAATCATCGACGAAGGTCTGCTGGCAAAAGATCTCAACCGGCTGGTCTATCTGATTCTGCTCTCACTTGCCGTAACACTCGGTTCCAATCTGATCGGCGTCCTGGAAAGCTATATGAATACATGGATTGCCCAGCATATCACTTTCGATATGCGCAATCAGATGTATGAGCATCTCAGCAGAATGCCGCAGTCCTTCTTTACTTCAAGCAATCAGGGAGACATCATCACCCGTATGACGAGCGATATCTCCGGTGTTCAGCAGATCATTACAAATACATTCACGAGCATTCTTTCAAACTCGATCACGCTGATTGTCGCGCTTGTCGCAATGTTTTCCAAAAACTGGGTTCTTGCGATCACAGGCATCATCATTGTTCCTCTGTTTACCATACCCACCCGCAAAGCAGGAAAAACCAGATGGACTCTGACCCGCGAAGCACAGGCAGTCAATGATCAGATCAACGGCATTCTCAATGAAACACTTTCCGTATCAGGACAGCTGCTTGTCAAAGTATTCGGCATGGAGAAGTTCGAATACCGCAGATACCGCAAAGCCAATGAAAAGATGATCAATCTGAATATCCGCGAATCGATGGCAGGCAGATGGTTCAGAGTCGTGATTTCCACCGTTTCATCGGTCGGTCCGATGTTATTGTATCTTGTCGGCGGCATCCTGATGATCCGCTACAATCATGACCTGACGGTCGGTGATATTACGGTGCTGGTGACACTTCTTGGCAGGATGTACGGACCGGTTAATTCACTGCTCAACATCCAGGTTGAGTGGATCCGTGCAATGGCCAACTTCACAAGAATTTTCAGCTATTATGACATGCCGGTGGAAATTGAAAATGCACCGGATGCGATCAGACCCGAAAGTGCAAAGGGTGATATCGAATTCAAAAATGTATACTTCCGCTACAATCCCGAGCGTATGATTCTCAAGGATGTCACGTTCAGACTCGACAGCGGTCATTCAATTGCGATCGTCGGCCCGAGCGGCAGCGGCAAATCAACCCTCATCAACCTGATTCCTAGACTCTATGATGTCCTGGAGGGAAGTGTTACGTTTGACGGCATCGATGTGAGAAAGCTTGATCTTGAATTCCTGAGAAAGAACATCGGTATTGTGACCCAGGATACATATCTTTTCAACGGCACAATCCGTGAAAACCTGATGTATGCGAACGTTCATGCGAGTGTTGCCGAAATGGAAGAGGCCTGCCGCAAGGCGAATATCCATGATTACATCATGAAGCTGGAAAAGGGCTATGACACGGAAGTCGGCAACCGCGGACTCAAGCTCTCAGGCGGTGAAAAGCAGAGAATTTCCATTGCCAGAGTTCTTCTGAAAAACCCGGCTGTCATGATTTTCGATGAAGCAACTGCATCACTTGACTCGATCAGTGAAAAGGCAATCCAGGATGCGATTGATCCGCTGATTGAATCACGCACCAGCATTCTGATTGCCCATCGTCTTTCAACGATTCTGGCAGCCGATGAGATCATTGTTCTTAAGGACGGTGTGATTGTCGAAAGAGGAACCCATAAGGAACTTATGAATGCCGGCGGCGTTTATACAGAGCTTTACAACACCCAGTTCAAGCCGCAGATTGCTGAAGAATGAAGCTGCATGCATGAAACATTTTTTGGAATTCATAGTGAATGTGGTAGAATAACCGCATTGATGAAAAGGAGAGAACCATGGACAAGATTCAGATGAAAACGCCGTTAGTCGAAATGGATGGCGATGAGATGACAAGAATACTGTGGAAGATGATCAAGGATGATCTGATTCTGCCATATGTTGATCTGAAAACAGAATATTATGACCTCGGACTGAAATATCGTGATGAGACAGACGATCAGGTCACAATGGATTCCGCACTTGCAACAAAGAAATACGGTGTCGCAGTCAAATGCGCAACCATCACGCCGAACCGCGACCGCATGAAGGAATACAATCTGAAGAAGATGTACAAGAGCCCCAACGGCACCATCCGTGCAGCTCTTGACGGAACTGTCTTCAGAGCACCGATCCTTGTCAAGGGAATCGAACCGTATGTCAGAACATGGAAGAAGCCGATTGTTCTGGCAAGACATGCCCATGGCGATGTTTATAAAGACAGCGAAATGAAAATCACCGGCAGCTTCCCGATCAAAGCCGAGCTTGCCGTGACCGATGCCGAAGGAAATGAAACAAGACAGGACATCTTCACATTCAAGGGTGAAGGAATTCTGGAAGGAATGTACAACACCGACGCATCCATCAGAAGCTTTGCACGCTCCTGCTTTGAATACGCTCTGGATCAGAAGATGGATCTCTGGTTCTCCACGAAGGATACCATCTCCAAGGTATATGACGGAGAATTCAAGGCAGTCTTCGAGCAGATGTATGAAGAAGAATACAAAGAGAAGTTTGCAGAGGCAGGTATTGAATACTTCTACACCCTCATCGATGACGCGGTTGCCCGTGTGATCCGCAGCGAAGGCGGCATGTTATGGGCATTAAAGAATTATGACGGCGATGTCATGAGCGATATGATGGCAACTGCCTTCGGTTCACTGGCAATGATGACTTCCGTTCTTGTTTCACCGGATGGCGTCTATGAATATGAAGCAGCACACGGAACCGTGCAGAGACATTATTACAAATATCTCAAAGGTGAAGAGACATCCACCAATTCCGTTGCGACCATCTTTGCATGGAGCGGTGCGCTCAGAAAAAGAGGCGAGATGGATGAACTGCCCGAACTGATCGAATTCGCAGATCAGCTTGAGAAGGCAACCATCAGCACCATCGAAAGCGGAAAGATGACGGGCGATCTGGCAATGATCACAACTCTTGAGAATGTGACAAAGCTGAATTCTGCTGATTTCATCAAAGCAATTCAGGAAAATCTCAACGCCTTGAGAGCTGAATGATTCAGATCTGACTGTGCGTTTATGCGCACAGTTTTTGTTTCCTGATTCTTCCATATCTGTTATTCTTAGAAAAACCGGAGAAATTATATGAATCATTCTGAAAACAGACCTGATTATCTTTACAATCCTGAAAAATGCCCGTGCCCACGTGGGGAAAAAGCAAACTGTCCGAATTACCGCAATTGCGAAGCTTGTATCAGAAATCATCACAGCAAGCCTGCCAATCCTTATACCGCCTGTGAGAAAAAGGCAATCAATGAGGGAAGAGGAGATCTTTTGACCGAGAAAGTCATTTGATGCATCAGCGGGTTTTCCCGGAATTGAAAAACAGGCAAAGACACAAAAAAGCGGATGAATTTCCGCTTTTCAAATACCTGAATCAAGTGATTCTGA
>JAUNEN010000032.1:0-11495 GCA_030525525.1 Erysipelotrichaceae bacterium | reverse complement strand
GAGAGTGCGTCCATCAGAATCCTGCGGTCATTTTCTCCTTCGGTCACATACGGATATTCCTTCAGCAGCTTTTCATATTCCGCCATATTCTTTGTGAATTTCGCTTCATCGCGATCATGAATCTTCGCTTTGAGGCATTCCATTCTCAGAATGGGAGGGAGTGAGCGCATTGTTTTTACGGTTTTAGCGAATTCTTTCGTATAAATTCTGTTGATAACTTCGGCTCTGTTTTCATGGCTCAGTTCATAAAAGATATCTTCCGACTGCAGCAGGGTGCGGTAGATACCCGGCAGACCGGTTACTTTCGCAAGGATATGTTTTCTGAGTTCAGCAGCTTCATCATATCTGCCCTGTGTGAGCAGCCGGTCGTTTTTTGCATAGGGAATATAGCTGATGAGGCTGTTGTCATAATCTTTTGGATCCGGCATTTCAAACCACTCTTCCGGCAGATCCCCGATACTGATGCCGTCCGATATTTTTGCATTGACCTTCATCGAAATCCAGAAGGCGCGTTTTGCGGCGGGGTTGCTGATGAGTTCAAGTGTATTGGAACCGTCATTGTTGACAAGTCCTTTGAGCGGAATTCCGTTCATCAGCGCAAGCCCGATTCCAGAGACGACCATCAGATTGCAGAAAACATGCAGATAAGCATTGTTTTTGCATAACAGAGACAGCAGCCAGAAGAGCGCGGCTGCACTCAGGTTGACGATGACACCGCCCATGTTGTAAAGCACAACCGGAAAAGGATCATCAATGTTGCCGGGCGGCTCCATCAGGCACTGTCCGCCGGTACCTGCCAGAGAGTATTTCTTTCTTCTGATTCCCTCTGAAGTTCTGATCCACATCAGGGAACCGACACGGAATGAAACAAAACGGTATCCGCTGAGCAGGCCGAAGAGGCAGTGGCCCCCTTCATGAATGATGATATGAATATAAAGTGAAATGCCGAACAGCATCAGGCCAAGCGCAAGAGCGGCAGGAAAGCTGAGCCCGGTGAGCTCATCAGTCACGCGGCTGATGACGATTCCGCCAACCGCACCGATGATGACAAACAAGAACGGTATGATATATTTCTGCAAAGTTTTTTTCATGTCTTTTCTCCCTGTAAAAGCATACCATGAATCACTGAAAAGAAATCAGTTACAGGGCCGGCAATGCCTATGAATTCAGGCTGATGAAAACAATTCTTCCGATCATTGCGAATGAGGAAACCATATCTCATCGTTAAGACAGGAAAAGGCAATAAAAAAATGTGATCAGGCATTGCCTGAACACATTTTTCATTGTACAAAAATTATTCCAGATCTTCGCCGTTGGAGCCGTAGACCTTCTGCATATAGAAGAAGGAATCTTTTCTGGATCTTGCGAAGTCACCGTTGCCGTCATCATCTCTGTCAACATAGATGAATCCGTATCTCTTTCTCATTTCGCCTGTTCCTGCGGAAACAAGATCGATGTGACCCCATGGCATATATCCTCTCAGATCAACGCCGTCGATTTCAATGGCATCCTTCATGACCTGGATATGCTTGCGCATGTAGTCGATTCTGTAGCTGTCATGGACAGAGCCGTCTTCTTCTCTGACATCAATTGCGCCAAGACCGTTTTCAACGATCATCATCGGCAGCTGATATCTGTCATAGATCTGGTTGAGATTGATTCTGAGTCCGAGCGGATCGATTGTCCAGCCCCATTCGGAAGCTGTCAGATAAGGATTCTGCAGACCTCTGACCTGGTTGCCTTCAACCTGCTTAATGCTTTCCGGATGAGCCGCATATGTAGCTGAGCTGTAGTAAGAGAAGGAGTAGAAGTCAACAACGCCTTTTCTTAACAGTTCATCATCGCCCGGTTCCTTCTTGATGACGATGCCGTCTCTTTCAAGCTGCTTGAGCTTGTATGCAGGATAGTATCCGCGGCATAATACGTCGCCATAGAACCACTTCTGATCATGAGCAGTTGTGATTTCACAGAAGACATCTTCAGGGTTGCAGGAATACGGATATGTAGCGCCATGGGCGATCATCAGACCGATGAAGTTGTCAGGATCGACTTCGTGACCGATTGTGACAGCAAGTGCGCTTCCGACGAACAGATGCCATCTGCATTGTTCAGCATTCTGCTTGTTGGAGATGTGCTCGTGGACACCGTTCATCATGAAGTTGGTGTTGATGTTGATCTCATTGATTGTAAGCCAGTAATGAACCATGCCCTTGTATCTTGTGAAGACTGTACGGCAGTATTTTTCAAAAGCATCTACTGTGTGTCTTGAAACCCAGCCGTCATATTCGTTGGCAAGATGGAGAGGGCAGTCGAAATGATAGATTGTGACTAACGGTTCGATTCCGTACTTCTTGCATTCATTGAACACATTCTCATAGAACTGCAGACCTTCTTCATTCGGAACTTCATCGTCGCCATTGGGGAAAATACGTGTCCAGTTGATGGAAAGACGGAAGACATTGCAGTTCATTTCAGCAAATAATGCAATATCTTCTTTCCAGTGATGATAGAAGTCAGTTGCTTCGTGGCTCGGATAATAGACATCAGGATCGACATAAGCCTTGGCACCTGCCGGAACTTCATCACGGTTGCCGACTGTTGTCTTTGTGCCGTCCGCAAGAATCAGTGAGATCTTTCTCGGAATGCCATGGATGCCGTCACCGCCGGTGATTGTGTCTGCTACTGCAAGACCTTTACCGCCTGAAAGATAACCGCCTTCGTACTGGTTGGCAGCTGTTGCGCCGCCCCATAAAAAACCTTTGGGAAAACTCATTAAAACTCCTCCGTTTCTATATATTTATTATATTGAATCGATGCGCATGCATAAATGATTTTAATTGGATATTTGGCATCTTTTACCTGTTTTTGAACAAACAGGCGTATGATTGATGAAGGGAGGTTTCCGATATGAATGATTATGAAATTGAACATCTTGAAAGACTCAGAAAAAATCTTTCCGAGTGCACGGTGCTTCTGAAAAAAGACGGAAGCTTTCCGCTTGAAAAACCATGCCGTATTGCCGCATATGGATCAGGCGTACGCCATACTGCCAAAGGCGGCACCGGCAGCGGCGAAGTCAATTCAAGAATGTTTGTGAATGTCGAGCAGGGATTGACAGATGCCGGTTTTGAGATTACCAGCACCGAGTGGCTGGATACCTATGACCGACTTGCGGAAAGGGCAAAGAAACATCATCTGATGAATCTGAAAAGCGATGCCCGCCGCAATCATACGCTTGCTGTTGTGGAAGGAATGGGCAGAACGGTGAATGAACCCGAATACTATATTCCGATTCATGCTGAAGCTGACGCTGCAATCTATGTACTCAGACGGATCTCAGGCGAAGGCAGCGACCGCAGCGAAGAAGATATCCGTTTATCCGATACGGAAGTACGTGATATTCTCAGTATCAATGCTATGTATCCGAAATTCATGCTTGTCATCAATGCAGGCGGCTATGTGGATCTTTCACCTGTTTCAAAAGTGGGAAACATTCTGATCTTATCACAGCTTGGCGTTGAGACCGGACATGTGCTTGCGGATCTGCTTCTTGGCAGAAGCGCTCCAAGCGGTCATCTTACTGCTTCATGGGCGGCAATTGATCAGATGAATCAGAATACCGAATTCGGCATGCGTGATGATACCCGCTACAAAGAAGGGATCTATGTCGGCTACCGCTACTATGATGCGATGGGAGTGAAGGCTCTGTTTCCGTTTGGGTACGGGTTAAGCTATACCGATTTTGAAATTTCAGATCCTTCCTTTGAACAGCACGGCGAAGAAATTCATGTGCACTGCACTGTGAAAAATACCGGAAATTTCAAAGGAAAGGAAACCGTGCAGCTCTATGTTTCTTCACCGCTCTCTAAAGTGAATCAGCCTTATCAGCAGCTTGCAGCATTTGCCAAAACAGAGGAACTGAAACCGCAGCAACAGCAAAATCTCACACTCACATTCATGATGCGGGATCTGTCCGTATATGATGAAGAAAATGAATCCTGCATGCTGTTTCAGGGGGATTATCTGTTAAGACTCGGAAACAGCTCACTCAATACACAATTGATCGGTGCTTACCATATTGAAAACGACACACCGGTTCAGAAGACGCTAAGAAGCTTTGAAAAATGTGATTTTGAAGATCTGATCATCCCGGACATAGAGCGTGAGATTCCTGATACGGTGATCATGATCGATACTGATCAGATTGCAAACAGACCGCTGCATCCGTTTGATACAAGAATCGATCCGCAGCTTGCCGATCTCAATGACAGCGAACTTGCAATGACAAATATCGGCTCGTTCGGCGGAGGCATCAGTATCATCGGCGCTGCCGGACATCAGGTGGCAGGTGCAGCCGGGGAAACAAGCTCACATGCAGTGCATAAAGGCTTTCCTGTGATCGTCATGGCAGACGGTCCGGCCGGCCTGCGTTTAAGCAGATTCTATTTTGAGGACTGCAAAGGAAATGTTCATTCCATCGGGCCTGTTTTCCCTGAAACGATCAGCGAGCTGCTGCCAAAAGGTGTGGTGAAAACAGTCAATCACTTCAAAAAGAAGCCGGGCAGAAAGGATACGGTACTTGAACAGCATGCGACGGCACTTCCGATCGGAACCGCGATTGCCCAGAGTTTCAATCTGAAATTTGCCGAAGAATGCGGCGATATCGCCGGTCATGAGATGGAGCTGTTCAATATTGACTTATGGCTTGCGCCGGCTCTCAACATTCAGCGTGATCCCCGCTGCGGAAGAAATTTTGAATACTTCTCTGAAGATCCGCTTGTGTCAGGCTTTTTCGCAGCTGCGATTACAAAAGGCGTGCAGTCACACGCCGGTAAAGGGGCAACGCTCAAGCATTACGCAGCCAACAATCAGGAAACCAACCGCTACAATAACAATTCGATGGTATCGGAAAGGGCAATGCGGGAGATTTATCTGCGCGGATTCGAAATCGCGATCAGAACCTGTGCACCGGCGGCTGTAATGACTTCATACAATCTGATCGATGGAATTCATGCATCAGAGCATCAGGGCCTGCTTCTGAATATTCTGCGTCGTCAGTTTGGATATACAGGGATTGTCATGACGGACTGGGTGACGGCCGGCTTCCTGTTCAGCCGCCATGCAAAATATGCTTCGCCGGACGCTGCAAAAGTGGCTGCCGCATCCAATGATCTCTTTATGCCGGGTTCAAAGAAGGAGCTGAAAGAAATTCTGAAGGGCCTGAAAAAGGGAACAGTGAGCAGAAGCGATCTTCTGATCAATGCGACAAGAATCAAACGTGTTTACAATGAACTTCATAAGGGTGAATCGGTTTGATTCATCCTTTTTTCTTTTAAGTCAACGATACGGACATTAACGAATCAGAAGTCATTATTCATAAAAAACATTACAGAACCAACACAATTAATCAAAATGCTATAAAATGGAAATACATAAAACTCAGAATCACATGTAATCATAAGGGAATATCAAATCTGTTTGATTTACCGATCGAAGGTGGTAAAAATGCGAAAATTCAGGAATGTACTGTCGATGTTGCTAGCTATTGCACTTTCAGTATCTATTCTTCCGATTTCAGCTCAGGCAGAATATGAATCAAGTGAATTCATTGATGAATACACTGAGCAAACATCTTCTGAAGAAGATTTGCTCGTCAAGGGTGAAATTGAAACAGAACGTAGTGAATCAATCAAGCATTTCCGTATGAGTGACGGTTCTTATGCGGCTGTACAGTATTCAGTGCCTGTTCATTATCAGGATCAAAATGGTGAATGGAAAAAGATTGACAATACATTGACTGAACAGGATGGAAGATATATATCACTCAACGGGGATACATCCAGATCATTCTCATCAACACCGGGCAATGGCAATCTTTTTCAGATTGCATATAAAGACTTTTCAGTCGGTATGACTTATGTCGTTCCGGTTCAAATGAAAGCTGATTCAGAAATTCAGGAAGAACTGATGTCTGAACCTGAAGAAACAGAAGGATTGACTGAAGAAGAATATTTTTCGTTTGAAGACAAAAAATATACTTTGTACAAGAACGAAATGGTCAAAGTATCTGTAGAAAATCCGGAAGATCAGAAAATTGCAGATATGACACTTTCAGATGCGCTTAAAAACAGCACTTCTGTATCAAGAGTTCTGTATCAGAGTGATGACGGAAGTGTTGATTTTATTTATGAAAATTACAGCTTCAATACGAAAGAAAGCATCCTGATTCATGAAAGGCAGGATACATATATCTATGCATTCCTGCTTGATCTCAAAGGACTGATCCCTGTTCTTCAGGATAACGGATCTGTTATTCTTTCAAATGAAGCGAAAGAAGAAATCTTTGAAATTCCTGCACCTGTACTTGAAGATTCAAAAGGAATCATATCAGAAGCGGCAGAATATAATATCATCCATGAGAATGATCAGTGGTTATTGACAGTCTCTGCAGATTCAGAATGGATGAATGAAGATGAAAGAGCTTTTCCCGTGACTCTTGATCCTTCCATCCTTGCAAGATACGGAAGCCAGATTGTAACGAGCACATATGTCTGTTCATCATATCCGGATACAACCGGAACAAATCAGGAGATGTATTGCGGCTATAACGATTATTACGGGGAATGCAGAGTTGCACTGCGGATTGCATCACTTCCATCTATTCCTTCAGACTGTATGCCGGTAAGAACAGGTATTGCAATGTTACATGCAGCATATTATGACTCGTCATATATCGGCAGTAACCCTCCGGCTTCACCGATCCTGATGGAAGTACATGAAGCGAATAACGGTATCGCAAATGCCTCACAGCAGACATGGAATACATTGATCAATCAGGTGAATCCGAAAGTACTTGATTATCAAAAAGGCAAAGCATCTACAATCGGAACGTATCTGGAATGGGATATATCGTCAGCAGGACTGAACTGGTATGAGAATCATGCGACAGACAGAGGCCTGATCTTCATTGCACCGAATGCACAGGCACAAAGGCAGACAGCCAATCTGTTCGGAAGTCATTATCCAGAATGGTCACCTGTATTCATTGTCACATACCGCAATGCGACAGGAATTGAAAGCTATTATTCATACAGAGAAGCAGGAGCTGCCCGTGCAGGGAATGTATATATCAGCGATTATACAAATCAGCTGACAGTTTCACATACAGATCTGTCATTCAATTCTGAGATCACTCCTTTTACGCTCAGCCATGTCTATAACTCTGAACATGCAAAGAAGCAGTTTACAGATTCATCAGGAATCAGAACAAAAGATTATTCATCCATGATCATCGGATCAGGCTGGAAGCTTTCTGCTCAGCAGACAGTCATCCCCGAAACAATCGGAGATACATATTATCTGATTTACAATGATGCGGATGGAACAGAGCATTACTTCCGATATACATCAGGGAATACATATGAAGATGAAGACGGGCTGAATCTTACGATTACTCAAAGCGGAAATACATATACAATGAGCGATCAGGACGGAGATTATACATGGATCTTCTTTAACGGTTATCTGATCATTGAGCAAGACCGCAGCGGCAACCGGATCTGTTATGCATATAACAATCATTACAGCAGTTCAGATGAATCATGGAAACCGACTTCAGGATCAGGAAACAGACTGGTGCAGATTGTATCAATACCGGTGGATCAGAATCCGACTGAAATATGCAGATTCGGATATACAGGAAACAATCTGACATCCATCATTGATTATGCAGGCAGAACAATATCATATTCAATTGTTTCAGAAAACAGCAGTCTGAATCTGAAATCAATCCAGTATCCAAGCGGTGCACAGTCAGTGTATACATATGATTCGTCATACGGATGGATGGACAACCTGTATGATACAGAAGCAAAATACGGACTTGAAATCACAAGACGCACAAGACTCGGCGGACCGTGCGTGAATATGGTGAGGGAGTATACATCACCTTCATATAACGGCACAAGAACATACGGAAATGCATTCCATGCATACAGGAATTCACTGTCGCTGACATCGTACCGTTTCTATGGTGCAGATCATATCAGTCAGAGTGCAGATGATACAGTTCTGTATACAGTCCTTGATCATTGGGGAAGAACCATCTGTTCCTATGAAACGGATTCAGATAAGAGCACACTGTCAGGAGTGAGTGCAGGCTCATATACAGCAAACAGCGGTGCAGACAAAAAGAACAACAGACTGACATCGGTATCTTCACTTGGAATGCAGTCAGAAAATATCATTGAAGACGGAGGGGCTGAAAGCGGAACAAATGATTACTGGCATGGACTGAATCAGGCATCTACCTACGGAGGTCTCTATATTGTCAATAATCCTGCCAGAACACATACAGGCCAGCGTGCTCTGCAATGTACGATAAGTTTTAATTCCGGGAACAGTTCAACCTCCTTCTATCAGGATGTAACCCTTGAGGCAGGCAATGAATATGTTTTCTCCGGATATATCAATACAGATTTTACCGGAACCGTACTTCCTTCCAAAGGTGCATATCTGAAGATTTCAACCGTTTCCGATGAACAGATTCATAAAAGCAGAATCATTAATTACTCCACATATACATCAGAGAGTGCAGATGGTATTGACAACTATGACGGAGGATGGGAAAAGGTCAGTGTTTCCTTTATTCCTGAAACATCAGGCACCTACCGACTCTCATTGATTCTGGATGGAGCCAGTGGAAGTGCATACGGCGATGACTTTCAGCTTGAAAAAAGAAGTGCAGAATCCATAGTGAATGAAAACATCGGTGCTGGAAGTACAAATCTGCTGTCATGGGGATCATTTGAAAAAAACAGTCAGAACGGAATCTATCAGTGGTCAGGATCTGCATACAGCTTACAGTCAGTCAATTTCCTTCTCGGACAGTATTGTGTTAAAACAACAGGCGATACTTCATCGACACATCGTCTGACACAGACAGTACCTGTCAGAAGAAGTGCGGAGGATATAACATTTGTATTATCCGGATGGGGGAAAGCAGATTCCATCGCAAGTGCAGTATCCGAACCGAATTCATCCAATCTCAGATATTTCGGACTGATTGCGGCAATCAATTATACGGACAATACAACCGAAAATCATTATGTGAGCTTCTCGCCGGAATATCATGACTGGCAGTATGCAAGCGGAAATATCGTTCCCAAAAAACCGAATAAAACGATACAGAGTATCACGGTCAGCTGTGCCTATGATTACAATGCAAATACAGCATACTTTGACAATATCAGTCTTGTAAGAGAACCGATGCAGACTTACAGCTATGACAGTGAAGGGAAACTGCAGTCAGTCAAAGACGGAGATGCATACAGCTCTGTGACATATGTATCAGGGACGCATCTGCCTGAAACATATACAACACCGGGCGGACTGTCGCACACACTGACATATACATCAAACCATCTCTTAGAGACCGATACACTCAGCGATCTGGTCACATCAAACAGTTACAGTTCTGCAGGATTGTTAACATCACAGAAAGTCAAAAGCAATAACAGTTCATCATACCTTTACTCCTCAAAAGGCTACTCAAACCATTACCTGACATCATCCAATGACGCAAACAATATATCTTCGTCATTCACATATAACACAGAGAGGAATCTGAAGACAGTACAGACAGGAACGGATGATATACAGAGATACAGCTATTCAAGCAATGAAGACCGGTTACAGCAAAGCTATATATCAGGAAAAGGATCATTGACATATACCTATGAAAACGGCTCGCTTTCACTGCTGCAGAGGAAATCATTCAAAGAGACATCACCATTCTGGCAGAGATATCATGTAACAAGAGACAGCTTCGGGAATATGACAGAAATCTCCGTATCAGGTTCAGAAGACGGGAGTACATACAGTACACCGATCACATTAGCTGAATACGGATATGAAGATCATGTCAATAACGGCAGACTGAAAACAGTCACGTGGCCAAACGGTGACAGTGTCACATATGAATATGATCTGTTTGACAGAGTCAAAACAGAAACATATGAAGGTTCAGAAGACATTGCATATGAATATACGTATGATGGCACGGGAAGCCTTTCTGAAAAGAAAGCAGATGACGAAATACATGCATATCAATATGACAGTCTGGGAAGACTGTCACACAGTCAGTCATCAAAAGACGGTATACAATCCATCAATACAACCTATCTGTATGATATTGAAGACAGACTGAAGATACAGAAATGGAATATCGGAAGTGATGCAGGATTTGAGGATGAATATACCTACAGCAATACTGACAGCACACTGTCATCAGTCGATCTGTCAATCTCCTTACCTGATATCGATGAAGAACTGCAGAATATATCGTCAGTACATACATACACCCCGTTAAGACAGATCAAGGAAAAATCAATCCAATATGACGGCAGTGAAAAATTCCATAAAGCATATGCATATCACAGGATTGATTCATCAGTCAGGAATACAAACCAGATCGAATATCTGAATTACCGCAGAAATGATGAAACACTCATCACAGGAAACAAATACCTGTATGATTCAAACGGAAGACTGTCTTCACTCATACCTGTTACATCGGCTGGACTTGATTCATCAAAAGCTGTCACATATACATATGATTCCATGGGACAGCTAACCGGATGTACAGATCAAAGAAGCGGAAGCACAGTCAATTACACATACAGCTATGATACAGCAGGCAACATCAGAAGCAGTACAGGCGATACATCGAAGACATATTATTATGAAAACACATCCTGGCCTGATCTTCTGACCAAAGTCAAAGTAAACAATATATCGAGAAATATCACATATCCTGTATCAAACGGAAAAGTCATATCAGGAACACCGTTGACATGGTTCAACGGAAACAATTACACTTTTACATGGAAGCATGGTACACAGTTAGCCACTGCTTCAAAAGGCGGAATCACAGCATCCTATTCCTATGATATGGATGGGATCCGGAACAGTAAAACTGTCGGAAGTACTGTATATCATTTTGATACATTAAGCGGCAAGGTGATGCATCAGACAGGTGCATCAAGAGAGCTCTGGTTCATCTATGATGAAAACGGACAGCCGTATCTTCTGATCAGCAAAGAAGGATCTGATGTACAGGTATACTGGTATCTGATCAATGCGGTTGGAGATGTCATTGGGCTGTTAAACAGCACTCAGCAGATCGTTGCAACATACCGATATGATCCATATGGAAGAATCATCGATGAATGGATCAGTTCAACTGATGATATCGGAACGATCAATCCGTTAAGATACCGTGGATATTATTATGATTCTGAAACGGGATTCTATTATCTGCAGAGCAGATATTACGATCCTGAAATCGGAAGATTCATCAGCAATGATTCCTTTGCGACAACAGACAGCAATGATCTTCTCAGCAGCAATATGTTTGCATATTGCCTGAATGATCCGGTGAATAGGATTGATGCAGGTGGGAATTATAGCTTACCTGCAGCAGCATTTGTTGTAGG
>JAUNEN010000031.1 GCA_030525525.1 Erysipelotrichaceae bacterium | reverse complement strand
AACAATGTCGGGATGCCGAAAAGATATGCTTTCCAGTAAGGCATTACCTTATGCCCAAGGACTTCTTCCAGTTCATTCTGCATACCGCCAAACGGCATATACAGAAGAAAGAAAATCCCTGCCGTAAAAAAATCGATGAAGCCGAGAAGGAAGCCATGCCGGTCGGTGTGTTTGAATCTCATGTGCTGTGTATTCTCCCGCACCAAAATTATAAACATGATTCCTGTCCCTGTTAACAGATCATCCGCATGTATCGGACAGGATATTGCTGCAGCGTATTTCAAAGATATCTGTATTCAGACGGAATGATTCATAATTTTCAGTTTCCCTTTTGCGCAAAAAAGCTGCACTGTTTCTGTGCAGCTCTGCTGTCTAACGACATGATTCTGTTTATACGAACGAGACTTATCATCCAATCCAAAGGACTCTTCTGTTCCGTATGCGATTTGTTATTGTTTTGTACTTTTCTTTTCGATTTCTTCTTTTTCATGCTTCAGTTCCCAATGGATTTCAAGGGTCATGATACCCCTGATCAGAACAAGACCTGCAAGCAGATAAAGATCGGAAAGCTGCGATGCATTGACGGTATTCAGAACTTCTCCTGCCAGCAGGAATTCCAGACCCATGGCAATTCCTTCACCGAGATGGACAGATGTCTCTTCCTTGCGGTCAACATAATAGATAAATGCCTTGATGCCGTTGTAAATCAGGATGATGACGCCTGCAAGCTCCAGCAGAAGACACCCGATTGTTGCAGTGAAAGAGATCGCCGTATGCAGAATGTGAATAACCGACTCCATAAAAACTCCTTATTTTCTGACTGTGCCTTCTCTTTGCGCACAATCGGCGACAGCTTTCGCAACTGCCGGAACAACGCGCTCATCAAAGGCTGATACAATAATATAATCTTCCTTCAGATCCTTTTCGTCAATCAGAGATGCAATCGCTTCTGAACATGCAATCTTCATGGATTCCGTGATCTTTGTGGCTTTTGCATCAAGCGCACCTCTGAACAGACCCGGGAATGCAAGGATATTGTTGACCTGGTTGGGGAAGTCGCTGCGGCCGGTGCCGATGATCCACGCACCTGCCTCTTTTGCTTCGGCATATGTGATTTCGGGTTCCGGATTTGCCATCGGGAATACGATATTCTTTTCATTCATACCGGCAATCATTTCCTTTGTGACAACCTTCGGCCTCGAGACACCGACGAAGATGTCTGCGCCTTTGAGGGCTTCACCGATATTTGCATAGTGCTGATTGTCAGGATTGACATAATTGAGCAGCTCTCTCATGATCGGATTGTAGCTGTCTGCTTCATCACGGGTGAGGATGCCGTCCTTGTCAAATGCATAGATCTTTCTGAATCCGTAGTTGTAAAGATGACGGATGATGCTTGAGCCGGCAGCGCCGCATCCGGAGATAACAACCTTCATATCCTTTGCTTCGGCATGGCGCAGCTTCAGGGCATTGATCAAAGCCGCCAGAACAACGATCGCAGTGCCGTGCTGATCATCATGGAAAACCGGAATATTCAGCTCATTGATCAGTCTTCTTTCAATCTCGACGCAGCGCGGTGCGGAAATATCTTCCAGATTGATTGCACCGATACCGGGAGCGATTGCCTTGCAGATGGCGACGATTTCATCGGGATCTTTTGTATCAAGGCAGATCGGCCATGCGTCAAGATTGGCAAATCTCTTCATTAACAATGCTTTGCCTTCCATAACGGGAAGTGCAGCCTCCGGACCGATATCACCGAGTCCCAGTACTGCTGTTCCGTCTGTCACGACCGCAACCGTATTTGCACGTCCGGTATAGACATAGGAATTCTCGGGATCTTTCGCAATTTCAAGACACGGCTGGGCAACGCCGGGCGTATAAGCCAGGGACAGATCTGCCGCATCTGCGCAGGGAACTTTTGATTCAACTCTTAATTTGCCATGATACTGTTCATGGAGCTTCAGTGATTCATCATAAACACTCATAAATAACCCTCTATTTCCTTCAGATCATCTGTTTCTCTCAGGCAGACCACACCTTCATCCTTGAGCATCTTTGCAAAGATGCCGTCATCTTCAATCAGCGTATGGGTGAATGTACCGTCATATATTCCATTCACGCCGCAGGACGGGCTTTTTGCCTTCAGCACAGCCAGCCTGCATCCATTCTGACGACAGATTTCCAGAGCTTTCAATGCTCCTTTGACATAGTTTCCGGTTTTGTCTTCACCGCGCGTATTATATACCCTGTCTCCTCTTTTTTCACAGGGAATTCTCGGAATTCCAAGATTCCCGTACACTTCCGGACAGACGGCAACTGCTTTGCCCTGTTCATAGAGCTCTCTGATCAGCTCCACTTCGTTATTGCCGCCGTTATACTTGCAGTTGATTCCGGCAAGACAGGCACTAATCAAGATCATAGATATCATTGCCCTCACAATCGATTCCGACAAAGCAGGGAAAATCCCTGACCGTCAGTTTCGTGAGTGCTTCGGCAAGCAGTTCTTCAAAGGCAACCGGTTCCCTCTTCACGATGGAATGGGATAACAGAGCCCCTGCCCCGCCGACTGCCACAAAGTAGACTGCCCGGTTCTTGACAATCGACTCTTTGACGGCAGCGTTTCTTCTGCCTTTGCCGATCATCCCTTTCAGGCCGTGATCAAGAAGTTCCGGTGTAAAAGGATCCATGCGTCCGCTTGTTGTCGGACCTGCCGAGCCGATTGCCTGACCTTCTTTGGCCGGTGTCGGGCCGACATAATAGATCGTAGCATTTTCAATTTCGAAAGGAAGCTCTTTTCCCTGTTCAATCAGTTCATGAAGCTTTTTATGGGCGGCATCGCGTGCCGTATAGATTTCCCCGTTCAGAAGAACCGGCTCACCTGCTTTGAGGGTAAGGATGTCTTCTTTGCTTAAGGGCAGATTCACTCTTCTCATTCAATCACCGCCTTTGCATGTCTGCATACATGGCAGCACACATTGACTGCCACCGGCATCCCGGCAATATGAGTCGGTGCCTCTTCAACATTGACTGCCAGTGCCGTTGTTTTCCCATGGAAACCCATCGGACCGATATTCAGCTCATTGATTCTCTCAAGAAGCTTTTCTTCAAGCTCTGCGAATTTTTCATTGCTGTGATGCGTGCCTGCTTCTCTTAACAATGCCTTCTTGGACAGTAATGCGCAATAATCGAACGTGCCGCCGATACCGACGCCGATCACAAACGGAGGACATGCATTCGGTCCTGCCTTTTCAACAGTGTCACAGACAAAATCAATGACTCCCTTTTCACCATCTGCCATCGTCAGCATCTTCACAGCCGACTTGTTCTCGGAACCGAACCCTTTGGCCATGATTTCGACTTCCACTTTTTCCCCGTCCGTGATTTCGGTATAGATCACAGCCGGTGTATTTGTTTTTGTATTCTTTCTTTCATACAGAGGATCTGCCACAACCGAAGCTCTTAAAAGATTGTCCGTATATCCCCTTTCAACGCCTCTGTTGACTGCTTCATTGAGTGATCCGTCAGTCAGATGCACATCCTGACCGATCTTCAGAAAAACAATCGCCATGCCGGTATCCTGGCAGATCGGAATCCTTTCCTTTTCCGCAATCTCTGCATTCTGAATCAGGATATCCATGACAGCGGACGCCTTTTCTGTTGTTTCTGCTTCTTTTGCGGCGAGAAGCGCATTTCTGATGCCGCTGTTATAGACGACAGCGATCTCTCCGCACATGGACGCAATTGCGTCTTCAATTTTTCTTACGCTGATTTCTTTCATGTCTGATATATTACCATGCTTTATACAAAACAAAGATGTGAATCTTGCAAAAGAAGAAAGTGAGTGCTAAGATGGTTTAGCAGTCAAATAGAAAGAGTGCTAAAGGAGGCTTGTACGATGGCAAAAAAGCAATTCAAGGCAGAGTCAAAGCGTCTGCTTGAAATGATGATCAACTCGATCTATACCAATAAAGAGATTTTCTTAAGAGAACTGATTTCCAACGCATCCGATGCGCTGGACAAGAGACATTATCTTTCACTCACAGACAATGACAAAAAGATTGATCAGAATGATCTGAAGATCACTCTGACACTCGACAAGGAAAACAGACAGCTGATCATTGAAGACACCGGTATCGGTATGACTGAAGAGGAAATGGAAAAGAACCTCGGCACAATCGCAAAGTCAGGTTCTGCCGAATTCAAGGCACAGCTTGAAAAAGCCGAAAACAACATCGATATCATCGGTCAGTTCGGCGTCGGTTTCTACAGCGCATTCATGGTCGCTGACAAGATTACGGTTGATTCCCTTTCCGTGAACGGCGGCCCTGCCCACACATGGGTATCAAGCGGCGAAGACGGCTACACAATCACCGAAAGTGATAAAGACACAGTCGGTACAAAGATCACCCTTGATCTGAAAGCAGATACCGAAGATGAGAAATATTCCGAATATCTGGAAGAATACAAGATCAAGGATCTTGTCCGCAAGTATTCGGACTATGTCAGATATCCGATTCAGATGGAAGTCACAAAGTCAATTCCCGACCCTACTGATGAGGAAAAGACAATCGACACAAAGGAAATGGAAACTCTCAACTCCATGATTCCTTTATGGAAGAAATCAAAGAATGATATCAAGCCGGAAGAATACAATGAATTCTACAAGGCAAAGTATATGGACTGGGAAGATCCCGCCAAAGTCATTCACTACAGCGTGGAAGGCAACCTCTCCTATACGGCACTGATGTTCATTCCGGGCCGCACACCTTATGACTTCTATTACCAGACATATGAATCTGGTCTGCAGCTCTATTCAAAAGGCGTCTTCATTCTTGATAAAGCCAAGGATCTCTTACCTGATCACTTCCGCTTTGTGACAGGTCTGATTGACAGCGATGATCTCAACCTCAACATTTCCCGTGAAATCCTCCAGCAGGACAGACAGGTCAGACTTCTTGCCAGAAGCATTGAAAAGAAGATCCAGTCTGCTCTGGAAGACATGCTGAAGGATGACAGAGAAAACTATGAAAAATTCTTTGACAACTTCGGTCTGAATCTGAAATACGGCATCTATAAGGACTACGGCATCAACAAGAACAAGCTGCAGGATCTGATCCTCTTCCACTCTTCAAAGGAAGGCAAATATGTCACATTGAAGGAATATACGGAGAGAATGCCGGAAGATCAGAAAGAGATCTACTATGCATGCGGATCCAGCATTGATGAAATCGAAAAGCTGCCTGTCATGAGCAGAATCAGAGACAAGGGCTATGAAGTTCTCTACTTCCTTGATGAAAGAGATGAATTCTGCACACAGGTCATGAGAGATTATGACGGCAAGTCCTTCAAGTCAGTCACAGCAAGCGATCTTGATCTCGACTCTGCTGAAGAAAAGAAGGAAAAAGAAGAAAAAGCCGAAGCAAACAAGGATCTGCTGACTGCCATGAAGGATGCTCTTGACGGCAAGGTCAAAGAAGTCCGTATCTCCTCAAGACTGAAGGACGATCCTGTCTGCATCGTCGCCGATGAAGGCCTCTCTCTTGAAATGGAAAGATACATGGCCAATGATCCGATGAGCAAAGGCACAGGTATGAAGGCTGTCAAGATTCTCGAAGTCAATCCTGACCATCCTGTCTTTGCCAAGCTGAAGGCGTTAAGCAATGATGATCCTGAAAAGCTCAAGGACTACACAGATGTTCTCTACAACCAGGCGCTTCTGATTGCCGGCCTGCCGATTGATGATCCGGCTGCCTATGCAAGAAAGATCACCGAACTGATGATTCATTCCAACTAATCAAATATAAAAGCGAAATGAGCAATCATTCCGCTTTTTCTTTTTCATTCAGTGTACAGAGGATGACAGCTGCAAATACAATTGCACATCCCGTCAGTTCCCGCAGGCTTAAAGTCTGATGCAATATCAGCCATCCGCCGATCGCCGAGAAGACCGATTCAAGCGACAGAATCATACCTGCCGCAGTCGGATCCGCATCCTTCTGCCCGAGAATCTGAAGAGTATATCCTGCCCCGCTTGAAAGCACACCGGCATAAAGAACAGGAACTGCCGCATCAATCAGATTCTTCAATGACGGATGTTCAAGCATCATCATCGGAATAAAACAGATCACGCCGCATACAACAAACTGAATGCAGGACAGCCTGACCCCGTCCGTGCTGTCTGCATAGCGGTCAATGACCAGGATATGGCCGGCAAACAGAAACGAGCAGATCACAAGCAGAAGATCCCCTTTTCCGATCGTGAATTCTTCATTCACCGAAAGAAGCCAGAAACCGCATAAAGCTATGAATGCCGACAGAAAAATCCGTTTGTTTGTTTTTCTTCCGAAAAACAATCCGATGATCGGCACCAGAATCACATACAGCGCTGTCAGAAAGCCTGCCTTGCCGACAGATGCATATAAGAGTCCGGTCTGCTGAAACATTGATGCACTGCAAAGGAAGAACCCGCAGAGCACTCCTGCCTTCAGAAGATGTCTTCTTTCCTTTTCATCGGAAGGAACTTTCACATCGCTGCGGATGGAATCAAGTACCGGCATCAGGCTTCTGAGGGTGATTGCGGCGATGAATGAGCGCACGCATGTGAATGTCCAGGGACCGATATATTCCATTCCGCTTGCCTGCGCACTGAAGGCAAAGCCCCAGATCAGTGCACACAAGAGCAGCAGAAGATTGCTGTGAAGATGTTTCATGGTTCATTCTCCGGTGTAATCATGATCATATGTCACAGCTGTACGGATGCCGAGTGTTTCGGAAACTTCATTGATACTCTTTTCAATTTCTTCCTGTGACAGCGTGCATTCATACGGAATCAGAACATCAAAGGCCGCCTCTTCGCATTCATCTTTCACCCGCAGCCTGAAGTCATGAAGACTGAGCTTTTCATCAAGATGATGAAGAACTTCACTGAATGCTGTTTTATAAAGATCCATCGCCTGATTATGAAGATCGACCGGATCGGTATGCAGTGTCATATTCACATGATATTTCTCAAGGATCTCTTCTTCTGCTTCATCGATGATTTCATGGGCATGAACAAGCGTCATCTCGGAATCCACCTCCGCATGGGCACTGCCGATCTGCACACCCGGTCCGTAGTCATGAATGATCAGATCATGCACACCGAGGATTTCCGGATGGGAAAGAATCTGTGCCTGGATGTGGCTTTTGAGTTCCGGATCGATCGGTTTGCCCAAAAGCTGGGTAACAATATCTTTTGCAATGTCATATCCCGATTTGAGAATCAGAAGTGAAATCAGACAGCCGGCAAGCCCGTCAATCGGAAATGTGATACCGGTGAGTGTCATTAACATCGCACCGAGTGTCAGAGAGGTCGAAAGAACATCATTCCGCGAATCTTCCGAAGAAGCGATCAGTGTTGTGCTGTCAATCTTTCTGCCGATCGAGAGATAAAACCTGCTCATCCAGAGCTTCACAGCAATTGTGAACAGAAGAATCAATGCCATCGCAACGGAAAAGTGAATTTCCGAAGGATGGAGAATGCGCATAAAGCTGGAGCAGAGAAGCTCGAAGCCGGCAAGGAAGATGATGACTGCAATCAGAAGACTTGCCACATATTCACTTCTTCCGTGCCCAAACGGATGTTCTCTGTCAGCCGGCTTGGCAGCGATGCGGTAACCGAAGAATGAAATGAGACAGGAAAGACAGTCGGAAAGATTGTTGAACGCATCGGATAAAACTGCAATCGATCCGGCAAAGATGCCGACTGCCCCTTTTAAGGCAAAAAGCAGCAGATTGCAGAGTATGCCTGCTGTGCTGCTGAATGTCCCGTACTGCACACGGACAGACGGATCCTCTGTATTTTTATAATCTTTAATCAGTTTTGCGATCAGCCATTCTGTCATACTGATCATTCTAACTCATTTGTAAATTTCCTGCCATGATATGTCTTTTCATCATTCTGCATGAAGACTCTCACAGCATATACAAGCATCATCGGTGCAAAGATCAGAAGAATGAGCGTGAGCAGCTGACCGAATGTAAACTGATCGGACGGCAGGATGAATGTCAGCGCCGTATAGACCAGAAGAATTCCTCCGAACCATTTGACTGCCTCATCCATCAGATGCTCTGAATGATCAAGACTCATCACCGCATAGAAACAATTGGCGCTGATCACTGCCCCGACTGCCGGAATGATATGGGACAGACCGGTCATATGCGCAATGATCAATGAAAGATCAATCACGGCAAGACTGACAGGAAGACGGGCTGCCACCTTTTCAAAGCTGAAGATATGCAGCGTATACACAACAGAGCTTAAGGCCAGGACGAAGGCTGCCGCATCCTCATGATTCACCGCGCATCCGAACGCCCACAGAAGAATTCCCTCACTGATCATCATCTTTGTTTTTTCATTCATAATGTTTCCCTCTTTCCGGTATCATCATATCGTTTTTCAATTGCAGAGCTGTACACTGCAGTGTACAATGATAAAAAAGAAGGAAAAAATATCATGAAACATGCGGACATCATTCATCTGCCCGTTCTGATCAGGGATTATCTTTTGAAATACAGCGACAGCGATCATGCCGTCAGCACACCGGAACTGAAAGCATATCTTTCCGATTTCGGATTTGACGCAGACAGACGTTCCATTTACAAAGCAATCAGCACCCTGAAGGAACATGGATGCCCGGTCAATTATGTCAACCGCAAAAGCGTTCAGGGCTACTGGATTGAGCACACATTCACTGCCGAAGAAGCATTCTTCCTCTCTGATGCAATCCAGTCATCCGCTTCCCTCTCGCAGAAAAGCGCAGATGAGTTTTCCGCCAAAGTGAAGGGCACACTGAGTGAATACGAACAAAAAAGCCTTCCGGAGATCAGCCCTGCCGCCTCACGCAGTGACAACGACCAGATTCTCAATGTCATCGCCGTTCTGCTGAGGGCCATTCACAACCGCAATCCGGTGGAGTTCCGCTATTATGATCTGAGTGTCACCCGCAAAAAGCAGTACCGCCGTTCAAACAAAATCTATCATCTGGTTCCCTATGCTTTGGTCTCCAATGCGAACCGGTATTACTGTGTATTCTATTCAAAGGAACATGAATCCTTTGCAAACTACAGAATTGATAAAATGGATATGATCCATGTGCTTGAAGAACAGGAAGATCCCGTCTTCTTCTCACTGAAAGACCATATCCGCTCTTCATTCAATATGTACCACGGGGAACCGGATACCGTGACGGTCAGCTTTGACCTCTCTTTGGCCAATGTTGTCTTTGATGAATTCGGCAGAGACATCATCATATCAAAAGTCGATGAGACAAGATTCACTGCATCCATCCGCACATCCGTTACGCCGACCTTAATCAGCTGGCTGCTGCAGTTTTATGACCGGATGGAAGTCAAGAAACCGGAAAGTCTGAAAGAAAGACTTTATACAATCGGAGAAAACCTGATTCAAACCTATCAGAAAACAGGAGGATAAAACCATGGAAGACAAGATTCAGCAGCTTCAGAAAATCATTGATGAAGGAAAGCACATCGTATTCTTCACCGGCGCCGGCGTTTCCACCGACAGCGGCATCCCCGACTTCAGAAGTCAGGACGGGCTCTACAACCAGCAGTACAGATACCCGCCCGAGACGATCATTTCACGCACCTTCTTTGAAAGAGATCCGGAAGAGTTCTACCGCTTCTACAAAGACAAGATGCTGTATCTGGATGCCGAGCCCAACTTCACGCATAAACTGATGGCAGAGCTTGAGAAAAAAGGAAAATCACTCGGTGTCGTCACCCAGAATATCGACGGTCTGCATCAGAAAGCAGGCTCAAAGAGAGTCTATGAACTGCACGGCTCCGTACTTCGCAATTACTGCATGAAGTGCAATGCATTCTATGATGCTGAATTCATTGCAAAATCAGAAGGCATTCCCCGCTGTCCGAAGTGCGGCGGTATCATCAAACCCGATGTTGTTCTTTATGAGGAAGGTCTGAATTCCGCAGTCGTCAACGGCGCAGTTGCGGCCATATCAAGTGCGGATGTACTGATCGTTCTTGGCACTTCGCTGGTTGTTTATCCGGCTGCCGGTCTCATCCGCTATTTCCATGGCAAATACCTGGTGCTGATCAACCGCTCGATCACTGCCTATGATTCCGAAGCAGACCTGCTCATCCAGGACAGCTTCGCCAATGTCCTGCCGAAAATCAAAGTGTGAATCTGAAAAGCTGACAGCTGATTCCGTCTGTACCGGAGTCAAAGCTGTCAGCCTTTTTTTGTTCTCAGAATACGCCGCTGATGAAGATTTCAAGTCCGATCAATATCAGAATGATACCGCCGGCCATGGTCGCTTTCGATGCAAACTTCATACCGAATCTCTTGCCGATTTCAAGTCCTGCAAGGCAGATCGCCATCGTCACCGCACCGATGATCAGGGAAGCGATCAATGCCTCGGCAAGCTCATATTCAGCAATTGTGAAGCCGACCGAAAGTGCATCGATGGATGTTGCAATTCCCTGCATGAACAGGGTGCCGTTACCTGCTTCGCCTGCTTCATCGTCTTTGCCGGTAATTCCTTCATAGAGCATCTTGCCGCCGATATAGGCCAGCAAAGCAAGCGCAATATAAGGAATCCACTTTGAGAAAGCATTGAAGTAAGTCAGAAGCGTATGAACGCAGATCCAGCCGATCATCGGCATCAGAAACTGAAAGAATGCGAATGTTCCGGCAATGACGGACATTCTTTTCCCGTTCATATGAGGCTCATGGAGTCCGTTTGCAAGCGAAACGGAGAAGGCATCCATGGCCAGTCCGGCGCCAAGCGCCATACTGTTTAAGATAAATACAAAATTCATATTCAAAACCACACCAGATCAGTATGTATTGCATAAAGAAAAAATGCAAGGAAAATCGTCGGAAATGTTCAGCGTGATATTCATGCATGTTGCAAATAAAAGAATGACTTTTTCAGTCATCCCCTTTTCAATTGTTCAACCTCGATATTCAATTGATCATTCGCTTCTTCCAGTTCAGAGATTTCCCTCTCGATATCCTGGATCTGAATGGACAGATCTCTTTCCGTTGTCTGCATTAACAGAATACCCGGCACATAAACCGTAAATGACAGAGCGGTAATGAGAACAGTAAACGGCAGCAATTTCAATCTTTTCCCCTTTTTCATAATTTTTTTACGGTGCTTCGGGCATTCTGCTGATCGTAAGCATCAAGATAAGCCCTCAGCATCCGTTCAAGTGCTGCGGTTTTTGTCCGTTCCTCCTGATCGCAATATTTTGAAAAGCGGTCGTAAAGTCCCTTGTCAATTCTCAGATTGATGTAGTGTCCCTCTTTTCTTTCCCTCGGCATCCTCTTTCCCCTTATGACAACAATTATACTACAGCATCAACCGTTTTCAACTTTTATCAACCGTTTTCAACCTGAAAAAATCCCGCAAAAAAAGCGGACCTCAATGAGATCCGCAAATTTTGAATTTTCTGATCAGGCCGGGATCATTTCGTCATCGGAAAGATCGCTGGTGAGACCTGTGACTGTGGACTTGCCGACGTTGCAGCAGTGATCGCCCATTCTTTCAAGTGTACCGATAATATCGCAGTAGACACTTGAAGCAACCTGGGTTGTGCACTCGCCGTCTCTCATTCTTCTGAAGTGATGACGTCTTGCATCAAGTTCCATCTTATCCAGATCATGTTCAAGTGATCTGAGTTTTTCATACTGTTCTTCATCGCCGGTCACGAATACTTCGGCAGCGACATCGAACATTTTCAGAAGCTGTTCAAACATCGCTTCCATTTCAGCAGTTGCCTTCGGCGTGAATTCTTCTTTCTTTTCATATGCCATATCGAAGAATTCGATCAGATTCTGTGTCAGGTCACCGACACGTTCGAAATTCTTGAGCGCATCCAGATAGGAACGGATATTGTCAGTGTCATTGATTGTGAGGTTCGGCTTTTTGGAAAGCTGAATCAGATATTCGGTGATTTTCAGATCGAACTGGTTGATCACACCTTCACGTTCAGCAATCTTTTCTTTCAGTGTTTCGTCACCCTTGTTTTTCATATAGACAAGAGCTTCGGAAGTATTGTATCTGACAATATCGACCATCTTGAGAATAGCCTGCTTTGCTACGTCAACCGCTGCTGAAGGAAGAATAGCACCGAGATCTGTTTCAAGCTGATCGAAGCCGTAGTCGTAGCTTTCCTTTTCTTCGCCGGGAATGATCTTCTTGACAAAGGCAACCAGCTGATTGAGAAACGGAACAAACAGAAGTGTTGTCACTGTCTTGAAGACGATGTTTGCCATAGCGATCTGCATCATCGGATTGAGTCCGCCGAAAGCAGCCTGGATGAATGACGCATAAGGCTTGAGCAGCAGCATTCCGAAAATCGTTGAAATGACATTGAGTGTTGTATGCAGTGCAGCTGTGCGCTTGCCTTCCGTGCTGCCGCCGATCGAAGCGAGGATGCCGGTCATTGTTGTACCGATATTTGCACCGAACATGAACGGAAGCGAAGCAGAGAATGTCACTGCACCGGCCATATATAATTTCTGGATAACGCCGATTGTCGCCGCGGATGACTGTACAGCCGCTGTCAGCAGAATACCTGCAAGCAGTGCCAGAACCGGCTGTTCACTCATCTTTAAGGCAATTGATTCAAACTGAGGCAGTTCCTTGAGGGCAGCCAGAGCATCGCCCATCGCCGCCATACCGAAGAAGATCAGTCCGAAACCGAGAATGACGCTGCCGCTTTGCTGAAGCTTTACCTTTTTTGCAAAGCAGATCAGTGCACATCCTGCAAAGATGATGAACATCGCATATTTTTCAATGCTGATGGAAATCAGGAATGAAGTCACGGTTGTACCGATTGTTGCACCGAGAATAATTCCTGCCGCCTGCTCAAGCGTCATCAGTGACGCTCTGACAAGACCGATTGAAATTGCCGAAGTTGCTGAAGATGACTGCATGATGATCGTCAGTACGATACCGATCAATAAGGCTGAAATACGATTGGAAGTATACTTGTTAATCAGATCCTTCAGACGATCTCCGGCTGCAGCTTTCAGGCCGTCGCCCATGAACTTGATACCGAACATGAACAAGCCGAAGCCGCCGAGAATCATTCCCCAGTCAAGAGAAGCCAGTGTCATAAATCCCCCTAGTATTTTAAAAAAGAGCAGTTTTTCAGCTGCTCTTTGAGACTCTTGATTGTGCTCACACAGCTGAAAACAGGCCATATGAGTCTTGCGATTTAAGGAGGGCCGGGCTTGCGCCGTGATGACGACCGATCCACGTCTTTTTTAATCCGTCCGCTACTCCCTCAGACAGAGAAAATATACCACATCAGGGGCCCTTTTTGCAATGTTTAAAAGAGCCTGCCGACAGTATGCATACCCGCTCTTGCTGAGAATGCTGAAAGATCTTTTTTACAATAATCCCGATCGAGCGGTTTGGTGGTGAACTGATGAATGGACCCGTACTTTGACATATCATTCTGCTTTGTTCCGTCATCGCTTCCCCAATGGGCAACCCACCTGTCGTAAGAGCCGCATTCTTTGCCGAAATACTTCAGCCAGCTGTAAGAGCAGTAGATCCCGGTATGGTATCCTTTCTGCCGGATTTTTGAACACATGAGCGATGTGAGTTCAGTGATGCATTTCTGATTGATTTCAAAACCGTTTTTCACCTTCCAGCCATCCGCATCTTCCTGATCCACCCAGACTCCCATCCGGATGTCCTTACGATATGGTTCAATGACTTCAAGAAAGACTTCTGCTTCCTTTTCAGCACTTTCTTTATCAACCGCATAGGAATACCAATAAACGCCGAACGGAATCTTCAGTCTGATGCATTCCTTCACATTGCGCTCAAACATGCGGTCTTTCTGTTCGATTGACCATCCCCATCCTGCCCGTATGATCACAAACTGATCCTGATATTCTGAAAGATCGATTTCTCCGTTATGCTCCGATATATCAATTCCGTACATTCCCATATGCATGACTCCTTATTCAAAACTATGATATCTGAAACAAGACAATCAGAAAAGGAAGAGCACAGCCCTTCCCTGTTTCAGTTATTCTTCTGTAATCTTGGCAACTTCATCCTCAAAATGTGCCTTGGCTTCTTCATAGCTCATACCGAGAGCTACGGAGATTTCATCATAAAGATATTTCTCTGCTTTTTTCAGATACTCATCATCAATGCTGGCAAGCTTTTTGTGCTGTTCCATACGGGCTTTGTTTCTGCCGTATGAAGTTTTTATAATGCGTACGAGATCTGCTACATCGTTTCCTTTCAGCAAAGCTGCGTACTGGCTCTTCATATTTGCCGGTTTGTTTTCAAGTGTTTCAATATCAGGTGTATCCTTGATCAGCTGACGGATCTCTTCTTCGGTGATCAGATCACGAAGATTTCCGGCTTTGTTGGATACCGGTACCTGCATCTTGACTGACCCGTCCTGTTTCAGATAAGGAACCAGGTCATAACACATTTCACCGGTAAAATCACTGCGGTGCCTGCCGACAACCTTGCATACATCGCGTCTGTAAACGACAATGTCATTCACTTTGTACATAGGTTTTTTCCCCGCTTTCATGCACAAATTATACCATTTTCCGCGGGTTTTTCCAAGGAAGGTCAGGATGAAAAGGATAATAATAACATATGTTTATATAATCTGAACTATGAAAAATTTCAAATATTCAGTTTCAGGCACATCGGGCAGAACCGGATGATCAAAAGCTGCCTGTCTTTCTTCTATGATGCGGATTGAGAAGCCTGCCTCTCTGGCTGCTTCCGACAGCATCAGACGGAATTCATCCCTAGGCATAAAGTGGGAACAGGAAGCACTGGCAAGATAGCCTCCCCTGCCTAAAAGCTTCATTGCCTCGCGGTTGATTTCCTTATAGCCTTTTCTTGCATTGTGGAAAGTCTTTCTGCTTTTTGTAAATGCAGGCGGATCAAGGATAATGAAGTCAAACTGCGCATGTTCACTCTTTAACTGCGGCAGGATTTCAAAAACATCAGCCTGCCTGAATGCAATCTCAAGATGATTTCTTTCCGCATTTTTAGCAGCCATCTCAAGAGCACTTTCCGAAATATCCATGGCAAGTACGCTTGCAGCACCTGCTTTTGCGGCATTGAGTGCAAAGGAGCCTGTATGTGTGCAGCAATCCAGTACCCTCTTGCCTTTGGCAATTCTCTGAATCGCTCTGCGGTTATATTTCTGATCGAGGAAGAAACCGGTCTTCTGTCCGTTTTCCACATCAACCTCATAGATGATTCCGTTTTCTGTGATTTCTGTGATGCAGGTATCCGGATGTTCTTCGCCATACCAGCCTTTATACTGCTTCAGCCCTTCCCTTAAGCGCAGATCCCCTTCATTGCGCTCATAGATACCATGAATTTCTTCACCGTATTCTTTCATCTTTTCTTTGAGCGCACGATAGATCCCATCCTTATGCATCTCTGTTCCATAGCTTGCAATCTCAGTCACAAGAATGTCATTGTAGCGATCCACCGTCAGTCCGGGCAGACCGTCCGCTTCGCCATGGATCAGACGGCATGCCGAGAAATCATCACCCATGACATCCTTGCGGTAATCAATGGCATACTGCACTCTTCTTTCAAAGAAAGCATCATCATATTTTTCATTCGCATTGTTTCCGAGAATGCGGATGCGTATCTTTGATTTTTCACTGTAAAAACCGGTACCGAGATAATTTGATCTGCTGCCGAACACATCAATCAGGCAGCCGTTTTCAATCTCACCCGAAACTTCCGTAATTTCATCTTCATAAATCCACGGATGTCCTTTTTTCAAAGAAGCTTCCTGTTTTTTTGTCACCTTCGCAAAGGGAAAATTTCTGTTCTGTTTCATATTGTTCACCCGCAAAATACTAACATAGAGAATGAAAAGAAGCACGGTTTTCCGCACTTCTTCATTGATTACAGTTTCAGATCGCCTTCCTTGATCCATCCTGCTCTGCGCTCAAGCTCGCATACAAGCCAGCTGATGACTGCCGGAAGAACAAAGCAGATCAGGATCATGCCGATCCAGTCCGCAGCACCGATCGCACTCTTCGTGCCGGCAGCCACATCGTTGACCCAGCCTGTATAAACACCGATCTGTCCGACCAGACCGCACGTTCCCATACCTGAGGCAACGGCAGGACCGTTGTTTTCAAGATGGAAGACACATGTGGCAAGCGGGCCGGTGATCATTGACGCAATGATCGGAGGCAGCCATGTTTTCGGATTTTTGATAATATTTGACATCTGCAGCATACTTGTACCGAGTCCCTGCGATACAAGACCGCCGATTCCGTTTTCTTTAAAGCTCATCACCGCAAAGCCGATCATCTGTGCCGAGCAGCCGGCGACTGCCGCCCCACCGGCAAGACCTGTCAGACCGAGCGCCGCGCAGATTGCCGCACTTGAGATCGGAAGCGTCAGTGCAATACCGACAACTGCTGAAACGATGATTCCCATAAAGAAGGGCTGCAGTTCGGTTGCCCACATAATGAGTGCACCGAGTGAGCTTGCCGCTTTGCCGATATAAGGGGCAAAGAGAATACTGAGAAGGCTGCCGGCAAGAATCGTCACAGCAGGAGTCACCAGAATATCCACCTTTGTCTCTTTGGAAACAAGCTTGCCGCATTCGCAGGCAACGATTGCAATCACATAGACTGCCAGCGGACCTCCCGCCCCGCCGAGCGAGTTTGCGGCAGCTCCGACTGCGATCAGGCTGAAGAGAACAAGCTGAGGTGCTTTCAAAGCATAGCCGATTGAAACAGCCATGGCCGGACCGGCTACACCTTTTGCGAACGTTCCTGCATCGATGAGAAACTGCAGATGAAGCTGTGAGCCCAGCGTTTCGATAATTGTGCCGATCAGAAGACTTGCAAACAGTCCCTGTGCCATTGCACTCATTGCATCGATTCCGTATCTGTGTGCGGAGATGTTGACATCCTTTTTCAGAAAGTATTCCTTGATGCTCATTAGCATACCCTCCTCTTTTGCAAGAGAGTTATACCATATTGCAGGTTATTTGTATAGTCATTTTGACTATAACTTTTTTTCTGAAAACATAAAAATTTTTGAGATTCATAAACTTTTTGTGTGAAAAAGTATTGACCATGGAGTTACTCCACCCTCTAGAATGAAGTCAGAAAGGAGGCAGATATGCTTGTCAAGGAACTTGAATCCCTTCTCGGGATCACAAAAGATAATATCCGCTATTACGAATCAGAAGGCCTGATCCATCCCAGACGCAAGGATAACGGCTACCGCGATTATTCCGAAGAAGATGCTGAAAGGCTGAAAAAAGTTCTGGTATTGAGAAAGCTCGGCGTACCGGTTGCGGATATCCGTGAAATCCTGAACGGCACCAAAGATCTGAATGCGGCGCTGGATGAAACCCGCAGACGCATCGATGAGGAAATTGCCTCCATGAATGAGGCAAAGACCATCTGTGAAGAGATTGAGAAAGAACATATCTCCATCAATGAGCTTGACGCCGACCGTTATCTTGAACGGATCGCCTCTGAAAAGCCGTCCGGATTCAATGATCTGAAAAAGGATGTGCTCAATTACACATCCGAACTGTTTGTTGAATCCTTCGGACACTTCCAGTGGTTCTTCCCGATCTTCAAGCCGCTTTTATGGAAGCGCAAACGGAAAGGATCGGTTGTTCTGGCAGTCATCATGCTTGTTCTGCTGATATTGACCTCCGGTAATCTTTGCTGGCGGGAAAGCATCCGCACCAACGGTACGGAAGGTCATTACTACATCAAGGGAATGCTCACCATGTGCGGGATCATCCTGATCTGGATCATCCTGAGAAATATCACCTATTTCCTCTCAAAGCGATACACCAAAGCAGAAAAACCAATTGTCATCATCGGATCCATCCTCAGCGCGCTGGTATCAATCCTGCTCTATTACGGTGCCTGGCTGCACTGGAACCGGATCCTCATGTTCAGGCCGTATAATGATCCGCCTGTGATCAGATGCGATGACATCTACAGTATCAAAATCGGTGCGGATGATGAAATTCCCAGAGTCACCAATGAGTGGAAGAGCTCACACCGCTTTGATTATTATCTGAGTTACGATCAGGAATATATCAATGCACTGAAAGAAGCCATTCTCTCATGTGAGCCTAGCGGCGTCTGGTCCATCACCAAAAACGAGTTCACCATGACAGATTCACAGGATGAAACCGGCTTCCCTGAAAAGTTCTATGAAATCGGTCTTTCCGATGATGATCCGACATCCAGCAGCACCGTCTTCTTTGTGCTAAAGGCAAACAACGGCATCTGGATGCTGGATGAGCCGAATTACGGTATTCACAGAGCAAGTGATCAGCTGATGGAACTCATCGGCGAATATGAGAAACATATCAGCCTGAATGAGGGAGCCCTTTACAGTTTCAGAAGGATCTTCGAATATGATCCTGAAAGGATCTGGCCGGGTACCTATGAGGACGGACGGTTTGATACTTATCAATACCTCACCATCACAGACAAACAAAGCGGTGAGGACATCACAGAAGCATTCATTGCAAAGTATACCGAAGCATTTGAAAACGAAGACTGGGAAACCATCATCGCCGCCATGGAGGATGTAAAGACATCCTGGCGGACGGAGTATGTAAATCCCGAAGCAGCCCATATGCAAAGCTATCCGTGATATACCATGATCAGCCATGAACATCATGGCTGATTTTTATGCGCATATGATTCATTCAGAGCCGGCTGAGAATGAATCAGGATTAACACCTTTCCTTCTCGTAAGGAATGCCTTCTGTCTTTGAGCTTTCGCTTTTTTCAGAGTGCAGCAGGAAGTATGAATGAAATGATGCTCATCATTATGCTGCAGATGCACCAGGAATACCGGTCTATACAAAACCGGAAGCATCCTCGCTGAAAACAGAAGCTCTGTATAAGAAGCAGGATCCCTGAGTGCAGGTCAGTCAGATATGATATTCGAAAGATACAGAGTCATCCGGATGAGTCTCATTCCTTAAATCTCTTCATCGACACTGAAGTTACGCTTTGAGGAAACTGTTGATTCACTTAAAATATAGAAAATCAGACAGCGGAGGGAATTGTATGTCGCACGAGCAATGGCTTACCCTTTTGAAACAGCATCCCGGCAATGCAGAAGAATATGATATTTCAACCTGCAGACTTAATGAAGGCAGTCCTCTGAAAGGAAAACGGATGATTTTTCTTGGCAGTTCGGTCACATTCGGCGCCTGCTCTTTTGAACAGAGCTTCGTCGAATTCCTTGAAGCAGAAGACGGGATCATTCCTTACAAGGAAGCTGTTTCCGGCACAACCCTTGCCGATCTCAATGACAGTTCCTATATTGCAAGGATGAAAACAATCCCCGCTGACTTCAGAGCCGACGCCTTCATCACGCAGCTTTCAACAAACGATGCCACAAAGATGATTCCGCCCGGCACAATCGGAAACAAAGATACAAAGACAGTCGCAGGTGCGATTGAATATATCATTGAATATGCACAAAAAACCTGGAAGTGTCCCGTCATCTTTTATACCGGAACCCGATATGACAGCAAGCAGTATGAGAAGATGATCGAGCTGCTTTATGAAATTCAGAAAGTTCATGAGATCGGGATCATTGATCTCTGGAACAACCCGATGAATCACATTGACAAAGACACCTACAGTCTTTACATGGCAGACGGGATCCATCCTGCCAAAGCCGGCTACCGCTTATGGTGGACTCCGGAAATCCGCAAAACACTGATCCATCTGCTCGGCTGAGTCTCAGAAAAAGCTTACTGAGGCTTTTTTTTGTGATTTAAGTGTTCCAAATGTCCTTCTGTTTGTACGCATAGATATCTCCCTCTCCGAGAGATCCCGATCATAAATACAGAAAAAACCGGGCATTCGGCCCGGTTTCGTTGAGTTTTGCTGCTGCGTATCCTGAAAGATCAGCGCTGTCCCTTGTCGTACGGGATACCTTCTGCCTTTGGTGCTCTGGATTTTCCTGCAGAGAAAGCAAGAACGATCAGAACGGCAAGATACGGAATGATGTTGTAGAAATACATCGGAAGTCCGAGATTCTTTGTAAATGCAAACTGGCTGTAGACAACACTCAGGCATTTCAGGAAACCGAACATCAATGAGCCTAATGCAATACCGGTCGGATTCCAGTTACCGAAGATCATGATTGCCAGGGCAAGGAAACCCATGCCGGCAACCGCACCGGAAGCTGTACCGTTTGCGACTGTAGCGATGTATACATATCCACCCAGTCCTGCGAGTGCACCGGAGATCGTTGTACCAAGATATCTCATCTTATAAACATTGATACCGACGCTGTCCGCTGCCTGCGGGTTTTCACCGCATGCACGGATCCGCAGACCTGTCTTTGTCTTGTACATGAAGACGGACAGGATAATGAACAGGATAATGCATACAAAGGTTGAAATATATGTCTTGTCGAAGAAGATCTTCAGGAAGTCCGGAAGATTGCCGTTGGAAATAACGAACGAGAAGTCATGCCGTCCGCCGGCACTGTCGACTGCCATTCCCATTTCCATCTGATCCTTGGCTGTGAATACCTTGATCAGGAATAATGCGATTGCCGGAGCCAGCAGGTTCAGTGCAGTACCGCCGATGGTCTGGTTGGCACGGAATTTGATTGCCGAGAATGACAGCAGGAAGGAGAAGATCGCTCCGGCCAGTGCCGCCGCCAGCATGCATACGATAAACAGCAGCTGGTTATGATCCACAAAGAACGGGACGTTCTTGCGCAAATTGAACGCAACGACTGCACCGATGAATGCACCGAAGATCATGATACCGTCAAGGGCGATGTTAATGATACCGCTTCTTTCCGCGAACATTCCGGCAAGCGCAACGATCAGCAGCGGAATCGTAAAGATGAGCGTTTTCTGTAAAATGAAAATCATCGTTTGGCCTCCCCTTTCTTATTCTTTCTTCTTCCGTGTCCGCAGCAGCATCGTGATGTACTGTGCAAAGCCGGAGAAGTACACGATCATGGCGATGATGAGCTGTGATACATATTCATTGAATGATGTATTGGCGGCCAGGTTGGATCCGCCGACATTGATGTATTTTAAGAACAGAGAACTGAAGATGACGCCGACCGGATTGTTTGCGGCAAGAAGTGCAACAACGATTCCGTTGAAGCCATCTGCAGGAAGTGTCTGGTAGGTATCCCATTTGAAGTCCTGATGACCGTTCAGGCACCATAATGCAGCACCGGCAGCGGCCAGTGCACCGGCAATGGACATAGCGAGAATGATATTTCTCTTCTCGTTCATACCGGCATACTTGGAGGCGTTTTTATTGAAGCCGCAGGCTTTCAGCTCATAGCCGAATACAGTCTTGTTCATCATGATATTCAGTCCGATTGCAACAATGATTGCAATGAAGATACTGATATCGACGTATGATTTGACCGATCCGCCGGAGAACAGTGAATCCAGACCGAGTGTAGGAGTCGCAATGTTGTTGGTTTCCGTCTTTACGATGAAGTTGATCTTTGTTTCGGCATAGTTGATGAACTTCGACCCATTGAATACCCAGCTGACGATGTTGGCTGCGATCCAGTTGGTCATAATGCAGATGATAACTTCATTGACATTGAGCACTGCTTTGAAGAAACCGGGAATAGCTCCCCAGATGGCACCGGTCAATGCACCGGCAAGCAGTGCCAGGATCCAGATCAGTGCCGGCGGCACGGATGCGGACGGGATGGTCAGAGCGACTAACAGAGACGTCATCGCACCCATCAGATACTGTCCCGGTGCGCCGATATTGAAGAGACCTGTTTTGAAAGCAATGGCAACCGATAAACCGGTAAAGATCAGCGGGGTTGAGTTGAAAATCATGTTTCCGAGCTGGAACATTGCATTCTTTCCGCTGGAGAACGGTCCGCCGAGAATAATCAGGATACCTTTGACGGCTTCGCCGAAGGTAATGTGACTGTTAAAGACTGCCAATAATACAAGGACGAAGAAACCGACGACGATACCGCCGAGGATACACAGAAGAGAAGCAATGATCTGCCGTGTGGATTCTTTTTCCAGGAAGTTTTTCTTTTCCATTGTTATCCCTCCTTGCCCTGACGTTTAGCACCGGCCATATATAATCCGAGTTCCTGAATATTTGTCTTCTTCGGATCGAGTTCACCGACGATCTCGCCTTCATACATGACCAGAATGCGGTCGGACAGATTCATGACTTCATCCAGTTCCAGCGAGATCAGAAGAACTGCTCTTCCCTCATCACGCTTGGCAACGATTTCTTTATGAATGGATTCGATGGCACCGACGTCCAGACCTCTGGTCGGCTGAACAGCAATCAGAATATTGTGATTGCGGTCGATCTCACGGGCGATGATTGCCTTCTGCTGGTTGCCGCCGGACATGGAACGTGCCTGGGTAATGGCACCCTGTCCGCTTCGTACGTCAAACTCATCGATCAGCCGTTCACTGTATGTGCGGATATCGTTGAACTTGATAAAGCCATGGTTCTGGAATTCCGGTTCGAAGTATCTCTGCAGAACCATGTTTTCTTCCAGTGAGTAATCCAGTACCAGACCGTGTTTATGTCTGTCTTCGGGAATATGGCTTAAGCCATGAGTGTTCTTGTAGCGGATGGATTTGTGGGTGATATCTTCCATCTTTCCGTCTACAAGCAGTTCCACCGTTCCGGAGGATACCGGTTCAAGACCCGTTAAACCAAATACAAATTCACTCTGACCGTTGCCGTCAATACCGGCGATACAGACAATTTCACCTGCCCGTACATCCAGGGATACATTGTGTACAGCATCCTTCTTATGAATATGGTCATAGACGCACATATTCTTGATCGACAATACGGTTTCACCAGGTTTTGCCGGTTCCTTGTCAACGACGAACTTGACATCTCTGCCAACCATCATGTTGGACAGTTCTTCCTTGGTCGTATCTTTGATATTGACAGTGCCGATGTATTTGCCTTTGCGCAGTACGGAACATCTGTCAGCGACTTCCATGATTTCATTCAGCTTGTGCGAAATGAACAGGATGGATTTGCCTTCTGCCGCAAGTCCTTTCATGATGGACATGAGTTCATCGATCTCCTGCGGTGTCAATACGGCTGTCGGTTCATCAAAGATCAGAATCTCATTATCACGATAGAGCATCTTCAGGATCTCGGTTCTCTGCTGCATACCGACAGTGATGTTTTCCACGAGTGCATCCGGATCAATATTCAGGCCATAGTTCTCCGACAGCTGAAGAACTTTTTTCCGTGCCTCATTCAGAGACAGGAATCCGTTCTTTGTCGTTTCCACACCCAGGATGATGTTTTCCAGTACAGTGAATACTTCAACGAGTTTGAAGTGCTGATGCACCATTCCGATGCCGAGAGCATTTGCGTCGTTCGGGTCATTGATCTTAACGACTTTTCCGTTCTTGAGTATTTCTCCTTCTTCCGGCTGATACAATCCGAACAGAATACTCATCAGGGTCGATTTACCGGCACCGTTTTCCCCCAGCAGTGCATGGATCTCACCTTTGCGAAGCTGCAGATTGATGTGATCGTTGGCAATGATACCAGGGAAAACTTTGGTGATATTGCGAAGTTCAATGATATATTCGCTGTTTCCCGTATCGCTGCCTATGGTCTTTGCTTCTAAATTATCCATATAGCCTTTCCTTTCTTCCCACCTTCCTTATTTTTATAAACAAGCATCACTTGTCTTATAAAAATAAAGGACGTGAGGTCCTTAAATACCATAGGAATGACGGGTTTTCCCGTCATTCCTACAGTGATTTGCAAATGTGAATTATTCGAATTCAACAGTTACGTGATCGATGCCCTTGAGCCAGTCTCCGTTGTTTGCATCAGCCGGAACATCAGCACTCGGTGTGAGTTCGCCGCTTGCAACCTTATCGAAGAGAGCCTTATAATCATCGACTGAGAAATTTGTCATGGACCATGTGTCTGTCGGTAAGCCTGTACCGTCGTCAGCTGCACCGAGGTTCTGAGCTACATCAGCGAGTTCAGTATCCCACTTGCCGTCATAGAACTGACCGAGAACCTGTTCAACAGAAGCGGACAGACCCTTCATAGCAGATGTGATGACCTTGGAGGATTCACCGCTCTGGTCAACGTCGACACCGATGATCTTTGCATTTTCATATTCAGCAGCTGCGGATAATACAGACTGGAACATGGAGCCGCCGCATGCGAAGACAACTTCTGTGCCGTTTGCATACCAGCCGGCGATCTGTGTCTGAAGTTCTGTGGAAGCAGAGAATGTTTCACCATACTTGTAAGAATACTTGATTGTTACATCAACGCCTTCTTCAGTTGCTGCAGCAGAAGCGCCCTGAACGAAACCGTAGCCATAACGGTTAACTGCCGGGTTGGCACCGCCGCCGCCACCTGTGAAGCCGAGCTTTGTGTAACCTTCTTTAACAGCAGCATAACCTGCGAAGTAGCCGGATTCCTGTTCTTTGTAAACGATTGCTGTGACGTTGTCCATACCCATTGCCCAGCCGTCAACGAAGACGAACTTGACATCCGGATTTTCCTTAGCAACAGCCTCAATAGCTGTAGCCTGCAGGAAACCAGGAGTAACGATGACTTCTGCACCGTTTTCAACTGCCTGCTTCATAGCATCGATACGGTCGTTGTCTGTTGCGTCAGAGCCGTTTGCCGGCTGATAGTACTTCATGGAAATGCCATGTGCATCAGCATAAGCCTGTGCACCTTCGTATGTTCCCTGGTTGAAGCCCTTATCCATCAGCTGACCTACGTCAGTAACAACAGCGATCTTGTAACCCTCATCTGTTGTCGCCGGTGTATCCGAGCCGCCTTCAGCTTCGCCGCCGTTGCTGCATGCAACAAGGCTGAATGCCATAGCACCTGCGAAAAGTGTTTTAACGATTTTCTTCATATTCCCTCCTTAGGTAATAACCGTCGCTTTTATTTTAAAATCTGCAGTGATTGAATGCAACATGCCAAGTGTGAAACATTTCTTGCAAAGCAATGTAAATTCATTAAAATTTCCGTTTCTTTCAAGTAAGTATTTTCATTTCAGGACCGATATACGTGATCAATAGCTTAGATCAATGTCTGCATCCTGCGGTGCAGCGCAGCATTGAGCTGCGGATAGAATGAAAAGCAATATGTTCTATCATCAATCGATTCTTTGAAAACGATGTCGAAGAAACACTGATCCTGCCGGCAGAACCGGTTATGACACTGACCGTCTGTGCATGTTATTCAAAGAGCAGTCATCCATCCGTGATGTCCTGCTGTTCCCGACGATGAAGCAGCGTGGTGAGTAAATCCCAGAAAAAACACGAAAAAATGACGAAAAGTGGCGATTTATGTGGCTTCCGTGAGGGTTTTTGATAAGATTTTGTACATTTCATAAGGCAAAAATCCCCAGCTGCCCCCAATTTTTCCCCAATCGTCGAAACAAATACGTGCGAAATCCGTGTGGGACCCGTGAAGCACACAGCATACAAGGCTCTTAACCAAGAGCCTTTTCTCTTGCCCAATTACATACCGCAAACAGGTACCGACGAGAATCTGCAAGCGGTATAATATTGCCAAGGAGGATTCCTATGATCAATGAACTGTTTACTGCCATCACTCCGGAAGAAGCAGCGACGTTTTCCCATAGAAAACCGTTTCTTCCTTATCAGCCGAACCCCGTCATTTCCAAACTTCCGAAAAACGGAACCCTGCAGCCGATTGAACCTTTGAAGGTCTTTGATAATGTTTACTGGATGGGGTCACGGGCTGTCGGTGTTCTTGTAATCGATACCGGCGAAGGCTTTGTCATGATCGACAGCGGCAGCAATGACACAGAAGCCGCGCACATTGCCGGAAGCTTTGCCCGGATGGATCTGAATGCCGCGGATATTCGACTCATCGTCATCAGTCATGAGCATTTTGACCATTACGGAGGAGTGCCTTATTTCCTTAGAGAAGTTTGCCCGGATGCCATGGTTGCCATAAGCCGCACCGGTTGGAATCTGTTACAGACAGTTCCCACAGAATTCGCATTCACCCAACCGCGGCCGCAGAAAGCCGATATCCTGATGGACGACGGTCTATGCATGAAAGTCGGAAATACAAGACTGCTGTGCATTTCCACACCCGGACACAGTGCCGGATGCATGTCCTTCATATTCAATTCTTCGTTTCACGGCGAGGATCTTTCTGTCGGTGTGATGGGCGGCTCGGCAGTCTGGCCGAATTTCCCGGAAGCCCGTCTCTACGAGAATTCGATCGAGTATTTCAAGCTTTATACCGATTCTGCCGGATGCAATGCATTTTCCGCTGTTCACCAGAACGAAGCAGAACTTAACAAAGTCAGAGATCACTGGAACAAGGGAACAGAGCATCCCTGGGTATGCCGGAAGGAAGAATTTGACAGTGCCTGTCTGCAGGAATTCCGCAACAAGGCACAGAATACGATATACAGCGGCAGAATGCAGCCGTATATGATGCCGAACGGCACTGAGGAAGGAAGTCCCCTGCCGCCAAGAAAGTAACTTACGGAAAGGGTATCCTTTCCGGATCATAATGCATACACAACTGGAGACCAGCTATACGATCCGCTTCAATAACGGTGGTGGTGTCAAAGTGAGAGAGTCCAAGATCTACCCTTCCAGAGAAGAAGCGGAAGCTGCGATCCTGAACAGAGCTCGATAAATCGGGATTTGCCTTATGGTGAGTAACTTTGAATTTACTGAAGCAACGACAATCAGGATTTTCTTAACTCTACGGTCCGTCGAGGAAAAGTCAACCGACTCTACGGTCCGTGAGTGTAAGAAAAAATAAGAGATGATAGTATCATTCGTGAAAGGAGGCATGGGTCATGGACCAGATCAAAATAGGAAAGTTTATTGCTTCTCTACGAAAAGAAAAAGGGCTCACACAAATGATGCTTGCTGATCGTCTCGGCATAAGTGATAAAACGGTCAGCAAATGGGAACGCGGCGCGGGCTTGCCCGATGTTTCTTTGATGCTTCCTCTTTGCGAAACCCTTGAAATCAGTGTAAACGAGCTGCTGACAGGAGAGAAACTGACCTATGCCGACTATAAAAAGAAAGCGGAGGTTACCATCATGAATCTTGTGCAGGAAAACAAAGAGAACAAAAAAAGACTGTACCAGTCGATTGTATGCGGGATTATCACAATCATTGCGGTATGCGCGATCATTATCATCGCAGCATATATTGAAATGCCCACGGTAATAAGGATCATGCTTATTGTCATTGCTGTCATTACGGCAGCTGCCGGGATTAGTGCAGCAGCTACGCTGGATGTGAATGCGGGACACTTTCAATGCCCGGACTGCGGACATCTGTTTGTTCCTGAAATGAAGGATTATGTGAAAGCATATCACACGTTTACAAAACGCAGACTGACCTGCCCAGTCTGCGGAAAAACCGGAATGTGCAAACACATAATCGTCAGATGAGTCTGCTCGGGGAATTCTCTGTTTGAAGAGCAGATGATACCCCGGAAAACCGGAAGTTAATCATCAAATTCCCGTTTAACGGGATGTCACTAAATCGGAGTTTGTCGAGCAGAGTTATTTAGCAGGAGTTCAGATATGTATTATGAAGAGCTTAAGCAAATCATAAGATCAGTTTTACAACAAGGCTTGAGTGGGCAGTCATTGATGGAAGCATTAACAGCAAATGTCAATCCAACGGAAATATATGCATCGGATGATATGCTTGTTACGGATTCTTATTTTTCTCTTTTGCATTTTGCGACTGGGGAAGAAATGGTCACAGATGCTGAATGGAAATACTTCCTGGATTGTCTGAACGGCAACAGAGTCTATAATCTTGAAGAGAAATTACAGATGACCGATAAGAACAGCATCGATGGATCGGTTTGACATATTCCTGTTTGTCGCTGACTAATAACTTGTAACAATCTCCTTTTACATAGCCATAAAGGCCATGTGGAAAGGAGATTTTTTATTTATGCAATCGAAATGCAAGGTCATTGCCGTAGCCAATCAGAAAGGCGGCGTCGGCAAGACCACAACTACAGAGCACTTAGGTATCGGCTTGGCGAAAGCCGGAAAGAAAGTGCTGTTGATCGACTTAGATCCTCAGGCAAATCTCACCGCCTGCTTAGGATGGCAGAATGTGGATGCTCTGGATCATACGGTCTCAGATGTCATCGAATCATCTATCCGGAAAGAACC
>JAUNEN010000193.1 GCA_030525525.1 Erysipelotrichaceae bacterium | reverse complement strand
TTGAAGATCAGGATCTGTCTGTTCACTTCATTTAAAAGGATGAGCATCTGCGCTCATCCTCAGAACAGTGTGATTAACTGAATTCCTGTATAAATAATGAAACTGAATGCCATATAGACAAACGGCACGGTATTGAATATATCCCTGCGGATCGGATTTCTGAATCTGTCAAAGCCGATTGTATACAGGAACAGGAAGACCATCGGCAGCTGATATCTGAACTGACAGCCGAGAATCGTATGATATCCGACCGGCGTATAGGACAGATAGAATGTAAATGACACAATCAGGATGCCTAAAGCGACACCGATCAGAGAAGAAACAGAAATCAGGAGATTTTTGGAGCGGGTTCCGTCTCTGTCAAGGAATGCCACTGCATACAGCATGAGCGGTGTTGCATAATTCTTTAATGCCACACCGAGATATGCATAGTTTTCCATATACATCGGCATGTTGGAAGGTCTGAGATACGTCGAAGTTAAGAAGTACCAGAGCACACCGATGAACTTTCCCGGATTTTCCTTGATGAAGGCTGTCTGGGCAGTCGCATCAACTTCGCTGCCGCCTCTGACATCTCCCGTTCCCATACCGCCGATGATGCGGGGAATGATGAATGTGGAAGCCAGCAGGCCGACTGTCAGACATCCGGAAAGAATGTAAAGGGTATGCTGTTGTTTTGATACAAACCGGTCTTTCGGCATAAACAGCAGCGGCAGCATGATCACGCAATACACCGCTTTGGGCAGACACCCGAGCAGAAACGAAATACAGATGATCGCAATATCGACATTCCTCATCTTTGATTCCGGATTCTGCAGATAGGAGAAGAAGACCGAAAATCCGACTGTCATCATACCGACCACAAACGGATCATAGGCAAATGTCGAAGCCATGAATGTCATCGTCGGTAATAACGCCACGCATCCGGCAAGAATCTTTCCGAATTTCAGCCTGCTCATCGCATAGGCAATTAATCCTGCATAAGTCAGCAGATTCATCCACTTTGCAAAGCGGAAGATCAGTGTAAAGGGAAGGTGCATGCCTCTTGCGACAGTGAGTCCGAAGGCAAAGGGTACATAGGACAGTGTGGAATAATTGCCCATTCCCTTGTATTGATAAGGAACCAGAACTTTATCGCTGTAGACGTCATTGAGATATGCATCTCTTTCAGCTCTGTCAGCTTCACTGTAGCCGAAGTGCTCAAGAGCTGTTTCCGCCTGCTTCATAAAGAGTTCCTGATCCGCATAGTAGAGAACACCCGAGGGAAGGTTTGCCATTGAAAGCGAACGTTCATAATGCGCTTCATCATCCCATGTCACGCCTAGTTCAGTCGGTGAGGCATTGATGAAGAAGGTTCCCGAAATCAATATGATGACAAAGAACAGTAACTCAGGTCTTTTAGCTGCCTGCTTTCTGCAAAGATAGACAGACACAAGAATGCTGAGAAGTGCAAAGCACATGTGAAACAGAGGTGCGATGAAATTTCTTGCCTGGATTTTTGAAACGATGAATGTGACAAGAAGACTCAGGATTCCTGCACAGACATACATACCGGCTCCGGTAAGCATCTTCTTCGGATTGTTCCTGATCCATGTACATGTATCTTTGATGCACAGCCTGACTTTTCCGGCTGTCTCATTCAATGTTTTCGAAACTGATGTGAGCAGAGGAATGATGACCATCAGGATACATACAACCCCTGCCATCAGGATGATCTTTTTGATGCCGATCTGATCGCCGTAATACTGACCGCTTAAAAACAGAGCCGCAATCACCGCATTCAATATCAGCACAAACCGTATTTTTTTTTTCTTTTCATTCATAAGAAATCTCCGGACCGTTATTCATCGCTGAGTGAGCAGCTGCCGTCTTTATGAGTGAGGTTGATGTTATACATCGGATCACCTTTCTCAAAATACTGTTTCCACCTGTTGGTAAAGCGCTCCATCTCATCCATATATCTTGCCATCTTTTCCGCATTGTCATCAAGACCGCGTGATTTGGATTCATAGTGATGGAAACATGCATAAGGCTGATAGACAACC
>JAUNEN010000192.1 GCA_030525525.1 Erysipelotrichaceae bacterium | reverse complement strand
GGCACACTGTTCAACTGTGAAATCATAGGTATTCCCCTCTCTTGAATTTTATTTTTACAATTCAGATATCAATTTCATTATATCGCATGCATCGTCTGTTCAAAGTCAAAACAGGAACGTGATTTTCCGTTTAAAAAATGAAACATGCCTACATGTTAATGACGGTATAACAATGCTTGATGATATGAGGTTTGCAGGTATATTTCCTTTAATACCTTGCATGCATCTCAATCAGCAGAATCTGCGTCATCAGGATTTCTTTCAGCCCTTGATCTGCCGCTTCGGCAGTTTCAGATCTGAGAGAAAAATGACTGTGAGCAAACAGTCAGACATCTGAATCAATCCATAACAGCTCATCGAACAGGAGGACGAAAGAATGAAACAATCTCTGAGATTTTTAACTGCCCTTGGCTTCAGCGCTTTGTTTGCACTTTCAGCAGCATTCAGGCAGAAGCCTGCACAGCCGTATATGCCGGCAGCGATGTCAGTGAAGACGGCACCGTCATCATGGCCAAAGGAATGCCTGAGATTCTGAAGACCGCCGCTGCAGTGAGCGATCCGGATGACGCAAAGCAGTACATCACCGACTATTGCAATAAAATGCAGAATCAGGCATTTGAAGAGGCCGGGGAGCTGCTCAATGATGTACGCTGGTACCGCAGCCATAATTCCAATACCATGAAAAACGGCAGAAATCCGGAAACACATGAAGTCATCGATGAACTCAAGCGTGTCGACCCCCATGAGTGTCGACCTGGAACCTTCCGTCTATGATTATGTGCCTGAGATGGAAGAAAAATCCGCACCGGCTGATTCAGCTGAACCTGCTGAGCCTTCAGAGCCTGCAGAAGCAGCAAACAACACACCGCTTTACATCGGCATCGGTGCCGTTGCGGTCGCTCTGGCAGTCTTCCTTGCCGCAAAAAGCCGCAAGAAATAAACATCATCTGAATCATCAGTCACAGAAAAAAATCCTGCCGGGCTTCTCAGCAGGATCTTCTTTTTTATTTTGTCATTTTATGACTTTTTTATTGACGCAGAAGAGACGGACTCATAATATATAAACATGGCAAGTACGAGCGATCTCAAAAGCGAAAATATTCAGGCTGTGCGGAAGTGTTTCTATACACATGGAAACCTTTCCGTTTCCGAAGCTGAAAGTAAGACCGGTCTTTCCCACGGTTCTGTTGTCAACGTATTCCGTGCTCTTGAAGAAAGCGGTGAAATCGAACTTCAGGAAAAAACCGGAAACAGAGTCGGCAGAAAAACACACCGGTACGGCTTGAATGAGGAATTCGCTCATTTTCTTGTGATTGACATCAAACGTGAAGATCAGGGATTCTCTTCCCTTTTTTACCGGATGAATCTTTCCGGCAAAGAAAGTGATCAGGGTCAGCGATTCTTCGAAGAAATGGATGATGAATATCTCCATGAAGAAATCAGAACAATGATGTCAAAGCATCCTGATACCGACATGATCTTAATCAGCTCACCGGGAATCTGTGAAGATGGTATTATCACCAACGGCGAAACCTTCCGAAGCGATATCGGTTCATGGATTGAGAAGGAATATGCCATTCCCTATGTCATTGAAAATGATGTCAATGTGGCGGCCATCGGCTTTGCCTCAGAACATCCCGAATGCGATAACATCGCCGTCATCTATCAGGCGCATAAGGGCATCTTCGGCTGCGGCATTCTGATCAACGGCAGACTCTACAACGGCTTCTCGCATGCGGCAGGAGAAGTCAGATATCTGCCCCATATGGAGCAGAAGAAAAAACAGGATGCGCCGCAGATGTTGTTAAGTGAAATCATCCAGTCGGTTGCGGCCATTCTGAATCCGCATCTGATCGGCTGGTTCAGCGATCCGATCGAAGAAGATCTTCACTTTGAAGCAATGATGCCTGAAAGGCACATGCCGAAACTCATTCACATCAAAGATCCTGATACATACCGTAAGAAAGGCCTTTATTCGATCGGTATGTACAATATTTCTGAACAAAACAAGGGGTAGAAAGAAATGAAACAGAAAACACAGGTTGATTTACTGCACGGTC
>JAUNEN010000114.1 GCA_030525525.1 Erysipelotrichaceae bacterium | reverse complement strand
GGGAAAATGAATCAGACAGAATGGATCATTCCGTGCAATCCTCATAGCTACAATCTTCAGGCTGCACTTACAAATAGCGATGAAGTGTATTGGCGGCAGGGTAAGCAGTCCATTCAGAGGATACTCAGTGCCGAGAGTGATTTTTTCTTCTGTCATATTAACGTTCTCCTTGCATTACTTACAATAATGCAAACAATGCAAAAATGCAATATCCCGGAAATATGAAAAAAAATATCAGAAAAGTGTGACCTGGCAGATCAGAAATCTGTGTATGAAGGTGAAAGGGCAATGAAGCCCGGGAGGAAAAGAACATGACAAATACAATTATCGCCGCAGCGGCAATTATCGCAATGCTGACAGGAGCGGCAGGAGCGGACGCAATGAGAAAACAGACAAACGTACCCATCCTCGGCGAATGGACAGAAACAGAAGACAAGGCAATCACACCGGATATGCAGGAGATGTTCGATCAGGCAATGGAGAAGCTGATTGGTGTTGACTACACAGCTATCGAACTGATTGAAACACAGCTTGTCAACGGCACAAACTACAAATTCCGCTGCGAGGCGCAGGTTGTATATCCGGGCGCGGAAAAGAAGGAAGCGATCGTAACGATCCACAAAGACCTGCAGGGAAATCTCAGCATTCTGAACATCGAAGCTGAGTAAAATCCTTCAATATGCCGGCAGACATGCATTCATGAAAGAAAAGAGAGATGCTGCGGTATAATCAGATGTATGGAAGACTTCGAAATTGTTGAAATGTACTGGGACAGAGAGGAGAATGCAATCGCCCAGACAGACAGAAAATATGGAAAATACTGCAGGAAGATTGCCTACAGCATCCTCTTCGACAGGGAAGATACCGAAGAGTGCGTCAATGACACTTACCTGCAGACATGGAATTCCATTCCGCCCCAGCGGCCGGAAAAGCTGAGCACATACGTCGGAAAGATCTGCCGGAATATCGCAATCAACCTGTATGAGAAAATGAGTGCCGCAAAGCGGGGCGGAACACAGACAGACGCATGTCTTGATGAAATGGCGGAAGCCGTGGGAAGAAGCTCCGATGTGGAAGAAACTCTGGATCTCACATTACTGACGGATGCGATCAACAAGTTCCTGAGAAGATGTGAGAAACAGACAAGAATCATCTTCGTGCAGAGATATTGGTACATGGTTCCCGTCAGCCGGATCGCTGCCGAGAACAACATCAGTGAAAGCAAGGTAAAGATGACGCTTCTGAGGACGAGAGAGAAACTGAAGGAATTCCTTCAGGAGGAGGGCTACAGCATATGAAAAAAGAGACAATGCTGAAAGCATTTACGGATATCGATGATGACTTGATCGAGGAGGCTGCTCCGGCAGGATACCTCCCGAAAAAGAAATCCGTATTCGGATGGCTGAATTCCAAGATGCTGGCAGGCGCGATGGCGGTGCTGATGATCGCTGTGGTATCTGCACTGATCCTCCTGAATACCGATCAGAATCACAATGTCAACCTCACCAGACCTGACATCGTATACTCAACTCTGGAAGAAGCGGAAAAGAAAGCAGGCTTTGAACTGGACTGCCCGGAAACATATCATGAGTGGACAGTTTCCCGTATCAGTGTTTACAGCGAAACGATGATTGAAGTGATCTATCAGAACAGTGCAGAAGAAGAAATGATGCGTGTACGCAAAGCAGAAGGGAGTGATGATATCAGCGGAGATTACAATCACTACGCACAGGAAGAAACGCTGCAGGCAGGCACAGAGACAGTCACCGCCAAAGGAAGCGAAGATCAGTTCAGCCTGCTGACCTGGAATGATCAGGGATACAGCTACGCAGTGCTGCTTCAGGAGCCGGTCAGTTCTGAAGAAGCCGCAGGCATTGCGGAAATGATACATTAAGAAATCAGGGAAGAAGATCGAAAGGTCTTCTTTCTTTTTGCTTTGCACGGAAAAAATGAAATAATAGAAACAGCTGAACAGGATGGAAATCATATGGATTCTCTTTGTTTGAAGATCATAGAACTGCTGAAGGAAAATGCATACATGACATCCGGTGAAATCGGAGAGGCTTTTTCTGTGTCCGACAGGACGATCAGAAACAGAATCACCGAGATCAATGAAACGATGATCCGCAGCGGTGCTGTCATCAATTCCGCAAGAGGAAAAGGATATCATCTGGAAGTGATTGACGATGAACTGTTTTCACAATGGCTTCAGAGTCTGTATCAGGAGAATGCCGCAGTTCCTTCATCATCAGCGGAACGTGTCAGCTATATCATGGAATACCTTCTCAGCACGCATGAATACACATATATCGACGATCTGTGCGATCTGCTGTATGTGACAAGGAATACGCTGAGCGCGGATCTGAAGAAAGCGGAACAGGAACTGACAAAGTTCAGTCTTGCCATCGAAAGAAGACCGAATTACGGCATCCGTATCAAAGGAAAAGAGGCAGACAAAAGGTTCTGTATCATCAGCCGGATCAGAAACAGAGACAGATATTTCATGGATATGGTGAAAAAGGGCACGGAAGCTGATGAACTCCGGCGGAAGATGCCGCCCATCTGTCATGAATACCGATACAGACTTGACGCGGATAACTACGTGAATCTGCGTTACGCAATATGCGCCGCCTGTAAAAGAGCATCAGCCGGTTTTTCTCTTTCGTATGAAAAGAAAGAACGTGAAAATCTCGAAAAGAATCTTCATCCGAAATTCCTGTCCATGACAGAAAGAATACTGAATGATCTGGGAGAACAGTTCAGCGTATTGAATACAGAAGATGAAAAACTGTATATTTCCACTCAGCTGGCAGGAAGAGGAAACTTTGACAGTATTCCGGACACTGAAGCAGCCGCAAATACAGAAGAAATTGTACAGATCATGCTGGAAGCAGTGAAAAAGGGACTGCGTATCGATTTCATGCAGGATCGTGAACTGATACGTACCCTCAGGCACCATATGACTGCTTTTGATATACGCGTACGCTACCGGATTCCGCTTGAAAACCCCTCCCTGGATGTGCTGAAAAAAGAGTATTCGCTTGCATATGCGATTGCCTATTATGCCTGCGGCGCTCTAAACAGATACTATGAAAGTACAATCAGTGAAGAAGAAATCGGATATATTGCCATTATTTTCCAGATGGCGCTTGAGGACAGAAACAGAGCAGCTGGAAAGAAGAACGTTGTGATTGTATATGCGGCCGGCAGATCAGCTTCCCGTTTCTTCATCCGGCGCTTCAAAGAGATATTCAGAGATTATCTGGATCAGGTGTATCACTGCTCTGCCAGGGAAATCGAACGCTTTGATTTTGCCGGGAAGAAGATTGATTACTGTTTTACAACATTGAACCATCAGTTTTCACTTCCGGTTCCCTGCTGTCAAATCTCGATGTTTCCGACAGAGGAAGAAATCAGAAACTACAGGAGTCTGTTTGCGTCCGCAAGCGTGAATGATCTGCTGAAATACTACCGTCAGGACCTGTTTATTCCTCATCTCTCTGCCGCGGACAGTACAGAAGCATTGCAACAGATGACGGAGAAGATACGGAAATACTGTGATATTCCTGATGATTTTCTGGTCTTCGCGGCAGAAAGAAAAGCAGCCGGACTGCCTGATTCAACCGGCCCGGTTGCGGTTCTTTCAGGAGAGACTCTCTCTCCTGATGACAATATCGTCTGTATCGCGCTTCTTGATCAGCCGGTTATATGGAAATCACGGGAGGTACAGATCATCCTGCTGGTATCATTGTCAGATTCAGACAGTTCTGATACAGGGCTGTTCGTGGATGTCACAGGAAATCTGATCGGCGACAGAGAAGCAGTCAGAGATCTCCTCGCCAACAGAACCTTTGAAAATCTGATGCGGCTGCTTACTGCACACCGCGGTAATTGAATGCGTATATGCAGAAATGGCATACTGTCAAATTGCCGCAGGAATTTGTAAAAAACAAGTTGACATCCTGTCTGCGAATTGCCATTTTGATTACGGATAGTAATTGCGAAAACGAGCTAAACCTGTTTGCGATAAGACTTTTTCAAGTATGTGCAGACAGGTTTTTGTTATCACGGAAAGGAGCTGCCATGGTCATCGGAACAGTACATGATCTCTATCGCATTGAGTATCTGAAAGCGCATATTGAAGCGATGGAAGAAGCGCTGGAAGACGGCGTGAATCTGACCGGCTATACGCCATGGGGATGCATTGACCTGGTGTCCGCGTCCACCGGTGAAATGCGCAGGAGATACGGCATGATTTATGTCGATATGGATGATGAAGGCAAAGGCACGCTGGACAGATACAGAAAAGACTCTTTCTTCTGGTATCAGAAGGTGATCTCTTCCAATGGAGAAGATCTCGGCTGATGTATTGAAATGAACATATGGGCACTCTGAAAGGAGTGCTCATTTTTTTCCGTTGGCTTTTGGAAAAACACTGGTTTCAGTTCTTTCTGCCGGAAAGCTACTATGACAGTGCAAGGTTAACCAAGTACAGAGCACTCAGAAGAAAGGGGAAATAACATGCCTAAACTTAACCGCGACAAGCTTGATGCAGTTGTCGCAAAAATCACGAAGTTCTCACAGCTCCGCTATGTAAATATCATCATGAATGCCTTTATGAGCGTCGCGGCATTCTCCATCGGTGCATCACTCTTTACACTGATCAGATCCATTCCGATCCCGTTCTGGCAGACATTCCTGACAAATACGGGACTCACAGATATTCTGAATATTCCGATCTCGATGGTTTCCAACATGTATGCCATCATGGTCGTTATCAGTATCGGCTTCGAAGTTGCCAAGTCATTTGATGAAAAGCCGCTTCCTGCCGCAATGATTGCTTTCGGTTCCTTCATGATCCTGACACCGTTTGAAGCGACAGTCGCCCTGCAGAATGGCGAGGAGACGATCCGCGGTGTTGCCCAGAATGTGCTGGGACTCGGTCCTTTAGGTTCGCAGGGTATCTTCCTGGCAATGTTTGCCGGAATCCTTGCCGCAAGACTGTATGTATTCCTGATCAGGAAGAACATCAAGATCAACATGGGCAATTCCGTTCCGCCCTCTGTTGCCGGAATGTTTGAAACCATGATTCCCGCAGGTCTTGTATTCATTGTCTTCATTGTGATCCGTCTGATCTTCGCCGCAACGCCTTACGGAACAGCACAGGCATTCATCTACGGCGTTCTGCAGGCACCGCTCGTCGGTATCGGCGCGACTCCGGTAGGTGCTTCCCTCTATCTGCTGTTTGCGGAACTGCTCTGGGTCTTCGGTATCCACGGCGGTCTGATCACATACGCTGCTCTCGGTTCTGTCAGAAGCGCTGCCACACAGGCAAACATGGCTGCTTTCGCGGCAGGTGAAGCTGTTCCGTATCTTGAATGGACACTGCTGACACCGCTCAACAACGTTCATGTTCTGGCGCTGACAATCCTTCTGATCTTCTCCAAAGCCAAGCAGCATAAGTCTCTCGGAAAGCTCAGTATCATGACAAGCCTCTTCAATATCACGGAACCGATCATCTTCGGTCTGCCGATGATCCTGAATCCTGTCATGGCACTGCCGTTCGTGCTGCTGCCGAGTATCAATATGATGCTGACATCCTTCCTGATGAGATCCGGCATCATCGCGATGTCCACAGGCGCAGCGCTTGCCTCCAACGTCCCGACACCGATCTATCTCTGGATGACAACAAACTCCATTACAGGACTGATCTGGGGCATTCTGCTGATCGTCCTCGATGCCGCTGTTTTCTATCCTTTCTTCAAGGTTGCTGAAAAGCAGGCTCTGAAGCAGGAAGCTGAACTGGCAGCTGCCGGAGAATAATCCGAAAGCCGGTGAAAGCCGGCTTTCATTCAAGAGGAAACAGATATGAAACTTGTGATCAACGGAGATGACCTTGGCTATACAAAAGCAAATACATATGGAATCTTCCAGGCATATACAGACGGCATACTGCGTTCAGCGACAGCACTGGTCAACGCGAAGTACTTTGAAGAATCGATCCAAAAAGCACAGAAAGAGTATCCCGGTCTTGGCATCGGTGTCCATCTTACCCTGACACTGGGCAAACCTCTTACAAACTGTCCGTCCCTGACAGATCCGGAGATGGGAACGTTCTGGAAAGGGAGAAAGGCTCTGTTTGCACAGGAACTGGATTATAATGAAGTCTATACAGAATTCAAAGCGCAGATCGACCGGTTTATCGAGACCGCGGGACGCCGGCCTACACACCTGGATTCCCATCACAGCGTTCATGACATGTCACCGGAAGCACTTGCCGTATCGAAGCGACTGGCAGAGGAATACGGACTGCAGCTGCGGCGTTACAGCAGTTACAGGTTTATCCGGGAATTCACCGGGAAAGATGCCTCTGTGGAAAAACTGATTCAGCTGCTGGAAGACAACAAAGATACCGACATTGAAATCATGTGCCACCCGGGGTGGTGCGATCTGGAACTGTTCCGGGAAAGCAGCTATTCCCTGGGAAGAGTGCAGGAACTGGCTGTCCTGTGCGATGAAGAAGTGATCCGCTATATTCATGACCGCAATATTGAACTATGCCACTATGAATGAGGAAACAGATGATGACACATACGATTGATAAGGATTTTCTCTGGGGAGGCGCCATCAGTGCGCACCAGTGCGAAGGCGCATATAACGAAGACGGCAAAAAGCCGGCAGCTGCCGATACAATGCTGGGCGGAGATCTCGCAAAGCACTGGGCAAGCTTCGGTGAACCGATTGATCATGAAAAATACTACCCGACCCATAAGGCAATTGATTTTTATCACAGATACAGAGAAGACATTGCGCTGTTCAAAGAGATGGGCTTCAATGCGCTCAGATTAAGCATTGCCTGGTCAAGAATCTTTCCGGACGGCGGTCTGGATGATGAAGCGCCAAATGAGGCAGGCCTGCAGTTCTATGATGATCTGTTTGATGAACTGAGAAACAACGGCATTGAACCGGTGGTTACGATCTGCCACTATGAAACACCGCTTGCCCTGTATGAGAAATACGGCGGCTGGAAGTCCAGAGACATGATCGCGCTGTTTGAAAAATACTGCCGTGTGATCTTTACGCGGTACAAAGACAAAGTAAAGAAGTGGATTAACTTCAATGAAATCAACTCCATGATGTTTGTCGGATGCCTTGGACCGGCAATCAAGATTGGAAGAAGAGATCCTGATTTTGCCAGGGTAATCTATCAGGCAGGCCATTACATGCTTGTGGCAGGGGCTATTGCCACGAAGCTGTGTCATGAGATCGTACCGGATGGAGTCATCGGCGCGATGCTCGGCGGTCATAAGATCTATGCCTATTCCTGCAATCCCGATGATCAGCTGATGGCAATGCTGGAAAATGAAAAACAGTATTACTTCATCGATACGATGATGCTCGGCGGTTATCCGTACTACGCGGAAAGAATCTGGCGCAGGCACGATCTGCATCTGGATATCACGGAAGAAGATCTGAAGCTTCTGAAAGAAAATACATGTGACTATCTCTCATTCAGCTATTATCAGTCCATGGCTGTTTCTGCGGATGATACAAAAGAACAGACAGCCGGAAACATGTCAAAGGCCGCATCCAATCCGTATCTGAAGTCTTCGGAATGGGGATGGCAGATGGATCCGACGGGGCTGCGCATCTTCATGAATGAACTTTACGCAAGATATCACAAGCCGCTGCTGATCGCGGAAAACGGACTTGGCGCCAGAGATGTGCTGAAGGACGGTACAGTGGAAGACGATTACCGCATTGATTATCTGCGTGATCATATCAGGGCATTCAAAGAAGCGATGGATGACGGCGTGGAACTGATGGGATATCTTCCCTGGGGCTGCATTGATCTGATCAGCTGTTCCACCGGGCAGATCTCCAAGCGCTATGGATTTATCTATGTAGATCTGGATGATGAAGGAAACGGCACTCTGGCAAGATACAGAAAGAAATCATTCTTCTGGTATCAAAAGGTGATTGGCTCGAACGGCACTGATCTTGCCTGATCAGTAAAACTTATGAATATCAGCAGAAACGGAAATTGAAACGGATTTCCGTTTCTTTTATTCCCAGAGAGATAGGGAGATGTTTTCGTAATTCAAAATCAGATGTGGTTTTCTGAAATCACGCAAAAAACTCTGTGTGGTTTAACATTCA
>JAUNEN010000191.1 GCA_030525525.1 Erysipelotrichaceae bacterium | reverse complement strand
ATCCGAACCTTTGATAAATCCGAACCTTTTCTCATATTCAGCTTAAACACTTGGTTTTGTGAATGAAAAGGTTCGGATTTTATTTTCGCTATGATAATCATTGACCAAGTCACAAAAGGAGGAAAACATAATGGTCAATGAAACATCAATAATAAAGCCAGGTGGAGCTATTCGCGGCAATTATTCAAAACTCAAGCAACCATACAAATCAATCATCGATTACTTTATTGAACAGCAATGTAATGGAAGTTTATCAACTGGATCGATTCTGAAAATCACGACCGTAGCGAGCTCATTTTTTGTTTATCTTCAAAATAGAGCTTATGAGTCATTAAAAGATGTGTCTGAAGAAGATGTAATTAATTATTTCATAGAGGATGGTCACCCCAGGTATGAAACTAGTTCCCGTTATCGGTTATCTGAATTTCTTGAAGCGGTGGCTGATGAATACCCAGTATGTCGTAAAATCAAGAACTGGCTTCCTTACATCAGGGTAACAAGAAAGAATATTCAGTACCTTACTGATGAGGAAGTGCAGATTATTAAAGATGTATGCTTGGATATTGGCTCACCTCTGTCTTATCAGATCAGAGCAGTTGTGATGATTCTGCTTTACACCGGACTGCGTTCCTGCGATATTGCGGCGCTGAAACTCAGCAGTATCGATTGGGAGAAAGAAGTAATCCATGTTGTTCAGAGTAAAACAGATGTGCCTCTTACCATTCCTATGCATGTACATGCCGGCAATGCCATCTATGACTACATCACAAAGGAACGTAATTCAGAATCCGAGTATCTGTTTGTCACCAAAAAGAACATTCAATTCAAGTCTGTCGACGTCTCTTACTGTGTCACAAAACTCTTTAAAGCAACCGGAATCCGTCAGAATAAGACGGACCGAAAGGGCACTCATATTTTCCGCCATCACTTAGCTACTAAATTACTTGAGAATGAAGTGGCGCAGCCTGTTATTTCACAGACCCTTGGACATACCGATCCGGTATCAGTACAGGCATACCTGAATGCGGATATAAAGCATCTGCGGGAGTGTTCTCTCAGTATTGAAGATTATCCTCTGAACTGGGAGGTGTTTGATCATGAGTGAGTACAGGTCATTTCTCAAAGAAATCATTGGAAAATTCATTGATTTCATGATTGCCTCACAGCATTGGAGCGAAACTTACGCGAGGGACATTAAGCGATTTGATGACTATTTATTCTCAAGTTATCCAAAGGAAACAGAGCTGACGCAGGAAATGGTCGATTCGTGGTGCCGGAAACGTCCAAAAGAATCCGTGAATTCATGTTTAGCCCGCACCAATGTCGTCGTTGCGCTGATCCGGTATATGAACAGGCGGGACCTGACAAAAGTAAAAGAACCTGACCGGCCCAAACCACAGAAGTGCACCCATCTTCCCCATGCGTTTACCACTGCTGAACTGATTAGATTCTTTTACGAATGCGATCATATCAGTGTTATAGGAAACAGTAAAGCAAGCTTGATCAGAAAGCTTATTTTATGCGTGATATTCAGACTGATGTACTGTACCGGAATCAGGCCGAATGAAGCACGTGAATTAAAAAGGTCTGAAGTTGATCTGGTTCATGGAGTCTTGAATATCGTGCAGACAAAAGGTCATGATCAGCACTATGTCGCCATCCATGAAAGTATGGTGGAAATACTGAAAGAATATGACCGGAGAATGGATGAGCTTCTTCCGGGAAGAGTGTATTTCTTTCCTGATCAGGCAGATCACTACAGAACAAGAAGGTGGCTGCGTAGAAATTTCGCTGAACTTTGGAACAGGGCAAATCCAGGCACACACGCAATCTTATATGATTTCCGTCATCATTACGCAACAACTAACATCAACAGCTGGACCGGTGACACATTTGAAATGTATGACAAGCTGTACTACCTCAGCAAGAGTATGGGACACTGCAGTGTCGAGCACACGAAGTACTACTACTCCATCGTCCCCCGTATGGCAGATATACTTAATGAAATGTGTGCAGAGAGTTTTGATGATCTCATGCCGGAGGTTCTGGAAGATGAAGTCTGGTAATGAGTCAGTATT
>JAUNEN010000002.1:2356-114420 GCA_030525525.1 Erysipelotrichaceae bacterium | reverse complement strand
TTTCTTTTGCCTTTGATTCATAATTGCGGATGCTGTTGAGCGAGCCTGCTGTTTCTCTGGAAGAAGCAGCTTTGAATCTGGCAATGATATCTTCAGTCATCAGCTCTTCTCTTGTTGCAAGAGGTTTGAGTTCTGCAGAAAGATCTATAGTTTCTTCTGTTTCACCGACTGATGCCGGAGCAACACTTCCGTTGACATAGATACCGCCGACCGGCCATACACCGTCACCGAAGTTGCCTGCGTTATAGATTGCACCGGTTGAAGGATTGATAACAATCAGCTCTGCATCAGCTCCGGTTGTATGTGACCAATAGAGATATGTTCCGTCATAATAGAGATTCTGATACAGGAAATCAGTGGTAATACCTGTATCGATGACAAGTACAGGCGTACTGAATGTAATTCCGTTTGTAGAACTATAGTTCTGATTTGTCTCCCAGATTTTGCCGCTTTCATCCAGGAAGTAATAGCTTGCTGAAGTTGAACTGATTGATTTCGCCGCAATACCGGCAACATAGCTGTCTCCGATTGTAGTTGATACATCAAGAAGACCGTACGGGAAGCCGCAGTATGTTCCTAATTCATCATCTGTCTCCGGTGCAAGATTGCCGAAGATCAAATATCTGGCAAATGCATATACGAAATATTCACCAAAACCACTGGCCGCCCTGGCCATATCAACAGCCATGACATAATTGTCTCCTGATTCAGTCAACGCATATGAGCTTCTGTTGACAGAATAGATCTTTGATGTATAGCTGCCTGAATCAACCGTATCTGCATAAAGAGCACTGCTTGAATACATAAATGCTGCTGCCAGCGGCACTTTCTTGTCATCCGAATGCAGTTTGGTATATGCCGGCAGTGAGCTTGCGTTGAAGCTTGCGAAATAAACTCCGCCAACCTCATCCCAGAGGATGCTGTTGAATGTCTTGTTAATACTTGTAACGGTGACACTGCAGGAAGCAGAAACGGAAGGATTGCTGTTGGAAGTCGCAGTAATGACTGCATTTCCTCCGTCTTTTGCAATCACATGACCGTTGGCGTCAACTTCGGCAACAGATGTATTGGATGAAGTCCAGGTGATTGACGCATCAGAAACCGTAATCGGGATGACTTTCGCAGCGAGATCTGCTGTATTGCCTTTATAAAGATCCAGGCTTTCCGGTGTCAGTCTGATTTCATTGACAACATCCGGATCAACTGCCTGTGAAACAGTTGTTTCCTGATAGAGATAGACACTATTGGCAGTCCTGTTGATGCTGAATGTATTGTTGTAATATCTCAGATAGTAATTGCTCATCGACAGTCTGTTATTTGTACCGTCCCAGGTCCATGCTCTGTTATTTGAAGTGATACTTGTTCCGATAGAAATGTTTGTGTTCGATCTTCCGAGATAATAATTGTTATTGATGAATGTATATGAAGAACTGCCGCTGACTGTCCATACGGATGTGCTGTCAACATCTGACAGTTCAATATATCTGTCATTGCCGTCGGCTTTGATACTCACTGCATCAGCCGCAACATTGCTGCCGCTGTGACCTAATGCATAGCCGCTGCCTGCACTGTTTGTGTTGACGATCAGATATTTACCGCCGGAAGTGATTGTATTTGTCAGCTTATAAACTGTTTTTGTTGAAGAAGCGTTGTTATTGACTTTGATTGCGACTGCTGTCTCATTTCCTGCATAGTCACCGGCAAATGCCGCAACATAGCCCGGTGCATTGGCAATTGCATCCGATGCATCAAATGACAGTGTATAAGTATCTGTTCCCGGTGCTTTTTGTGCATAGACAGTATCCCCGTCAAGGGACAGAACTGCCAGATATGCAAGATTGATATTATCTGTTGCAGAAATATTGATTGTATTACCGGATAACGTTGCATTGCTGATGACAGGCTTTGTATCGTCAACGATAAAGTCATAGCCGACATATGCACCGCGTCCGAGTGTGTTTTCACTTTCAAGAACCTGTTTGAATGTATCCTTCTCATTGGTTTTGACCAGATGTCCTGCATCTGCATCTGTCATATCCTCAGAGATCATCATTGCATTATATTCCGGAATTGCATAATAACCGACTCGGAACAGATCGCCTTCTGAAAGATTCATGGAAGCAGGTGTCTTGTTGACTGAATAGAGCTGACTTGCGAGATTATACCAGGCTGCGTTGCTTGCCCGATACCAGATGCCGTCAACATCGTTTTTCAGAACAACGTCATCCAGTACTTCCGTAATTTCACCGCCGTATTCATTGACTTTGCTGAAGGCAAAACCGATTGTTCCGGCTGAGCGAAGGAGTGTATGACGGATGGATACGATATTTGAACTGCTGTTTAATGCAAGCTTGTCTGCCGGGAATGTTTCTTCCACCATATACGGATTGCCCGCAAACTTCGCAGAAGAACCGTTATAAGTAACAGTCAGATAGTTTGTATCCGTGCTTCCTGCATAAGGCTCTTCTTCAGATCCGTAAAGCGCATCCGTATATGATACAGTGTCAAACATTGAAGCATCTGTCCAGCTTCCGTAGAAGCCTAAGATCGGAATGCTGTATTCAGTTGTATCAATGATTTCACCTTCAGAAGTTGTGCTGTCAGAGCTGATCTTTGTATAGCCTTCAACATAGTATCCGTTCGGATATGCTTCATCCATTGAATGGTCCGGATCGATTGTCACTGTGACTTTCTTGCTTTCTCCTGCCGGTATTACCAGTTTCTCAGAAGAAACAGCCGCCTGCCTGTTCAGAATCACATATGCATCTTCTGTTGTAATATTTCCGTCTTTGTTGGCATCAGCTGCTTCTGCATCAAAGTTTCCTTCATATGTAACCTGTGCCTTGATTGCTGTGACATAGTCAAGAACTGCCTGTGCATCCAGATCATTGACTTCACCGGACAGATCCACATCATAGTTTGCAGATGCTGCATCATCCCAGCTGTATGCAACTGTCCATCCGCTGATCGGTGCGGTTGTCTGCAGCATATATGTGCCGTCTGTTGCCTGGGTAAAGAGATCGGTTGAAAGATCATATGTCAGTTCTTCACCGCTCAGATTGTAGATTGTAAATCCATATGTATAATTGTTTTCTCTGTTCGGATTATCACCGAGTTCAGCTTTGACTTTGCCGTCAATTGCCGCATTTGTCTTTGCGGTCAGTGTTCCGTCATTTTCATCCATCATGATGACGGACTTTGCATTGACTGCATTATGAACATTCACAAGACCTGATCCCTGCTGCAGAACAGATACATACTGTCCGTCATTCATCATCGGAACTGCCGTTGACATCAATAAGCTCTGATTGATTGCTCTTGCGGAACGGCCTTCAACACTCAGTTCGTTCTCTCTGACATATTGTGCAAGAACAGCAGATAAACCTGCCATATGAGGCGCAGCCATGGATGTTCCGCTCATCAATTCATATTGATCAGAACCGCCGGCTGTTGTTCCGCTTGTCGTTGTATTGGTTCCGAATACGGAATAGATCGATCCGCCCGGAGCCGTAATTTCAGGCTTCATAAGCAATGAGCCCGGTACACCCCATGAGGAGAAGTCACTCATCACAGCATCCGTTGCTGTTGTTCCTTCGGGAATTTCAGCTTCCATCTGATTTGTTACAGTCACTGTTCCTGTGTAATATGTATATCCGCTCACGGTTCCGGAAGTCGCATTTGCCTTAATCATCTGTGCATCTTCAAGGCTGATTGAAGCAAACGGACATGTACCTTCATAGCCGTCTGACGACATGCCCATCGCGCCGCCGAGCTGGTTGTTGGCACAAAGGAAGATCTTCGGGCTGTAGCTCGTTGCATTATTTGCTTTTTCAACAAATGTTGAACTGCCGCGGTTTACGATCACAACTTTGTTGCTGAGAGAAACTCTGTTATTCACTGCTGAATAAGCTTCTGCTGTGCCAATGTCATCAATATATACAAAATTCCATGTTCCGGTATTTGTATTGAGAGCATTTACATTGTCAATCAGTGTTTCTGTATAGAAAACATTCTTTCCGTAGAATACAAGCGGTGTGCCTGTGAAGCCGATATTATTGGCTGAAGCAGTCCCGAAACTGTTGATAAATGATCCCGGTGAACCGCCTGTATGTTCCGAAATATCTTCAATATAAAGATCGCTGCCGAGATTATTTGCAAGCGCGTCGTTGTTGCCTGCTGAAATTGTTACAACTGCCTTTGTGCCGTAGTCATTATTCACAAGGCTGTTCATAACATTCTGATAAGAACCTGAATATGTGAATCCCGGTGTACTGGACCCGAGAGAAAGATTGATTGAATCACATCCCAATACGAGAGCATCTTCGATCGCTGCCATATAATCAGAATCATATGCACCGCCGCCGCTGCCGAAAACTTTCATGACAAACAGCTGCGCATCCGGTGCCATACCGACTGCTTTGACACTTTCAGCCGCATCCACATAGGATGAACCGCTCTTGATATAACGGTTGGCTGCCGCAATACCTGCAACATGTGATCCATGTTCACCTTCCGTATCTCCCACATGGGTAATTGTCTGACTGTTATCAATATAATTGAATCCGTACGGAATCTTTGTTGTGAAATACTTCGGATTGACACCATTCTGCGATGCATTCAGCTCACTCATAACTGTACTGAGATTGCTTGATGTAAACAGACTGACAGTCTTTCCTTCTGATCTGACTTCACTGATTGCATAATCAAAAGCAGAACTGTTGAATGACTGATGGGTTGTATCAATACCTGTATCAATAATCGCAATTCTTGAACCGGCACCTGTATAACCTTCTGCCCATGTTTGTGTTGCGCCAACCATTCCGGATGATGTGTTTGCTGTCTGAATTTCATCTTCAGACGGTTCATATTGATTTTCAGTGAAAACATCCTTTACACCGTCAACCAATCTGATTTTTGCAATGTCCCCATATGTCACATTTGCAGAAATGATGTTGACAGTCAGTGTCAGATTCCATTTCACATCAAGCGATTTGTTCAGAACGGATTCGATTGACGCAGTGACTTCATTCTGTCTGCTCTTCAGCTGATTTCTGTAGCTCTTCGCAGCTGAATCAGTTGAGATATTTTCAACAGAATAACCTGCTTCCATTGTCGACTGTTCATCCAGAACAATACTGACACGGATCTGATCACTCAGACGATACGGAACAGATTCTTCAATTTCTGTTTCATCCTGTTCGCCTTCACCGATCTTCTGTACATGAAGTGCTTCCGGATTCAGTTCTTCTGTCTCCAGAATGACTTCATTTTCGTCGGAAGAAATGATTTTTTCCGCATTCACGAAGGAGGTATTGCCGATTACCAGCATACCCGAAAGCAATGTCATTAATAATTTCTTCATAAAGAAACCCCTTAATCAATGTATTCATTCTACCATTGTAAGCGGTAACAAGAAGAAAAATTTCAGAAAACCTTTCCGGAATTTTCTGAAATTTTCAATTTCTGTCTTTCGTGTCAGGTCATTCCTCATCAGCAAAAAGGGTATCCCATTTCCGGGATACCTCTGTATCTGTGTTACTCTGCCGGCTGCTGTGCCGCAAAGTATGCTTCCGCATTAACCCAATAGAAGTACAATGCCTTGCATACATTGACAAGATCAGTTTCATAGCTTGCTGAATTCTTGATGATGCTTCTCACATAGCTTAACGGATAATATGTGATGCTCTGTGTTTCTGTTTCATCATGATTTGTGATTGTGATGTTGATCGGCTCATCAAGATCTTTCGCTGCCGCTCCCTTGAGCTGTGCATAATATGTATTTGAAAGTCCTTCTGCTGCAGTCAATTCAACATCTGCATCATCTGCTTTGATCACATATTCATCGATACTGTGACCTGCATCAACCGTGAAGTATGCCTTCACGCCTGTATCGGATTCCAGTGACAGCGAGATACTGCTCACGGTGATTCCTGTCACACTTCCAGTTCCTGTTGATTTGAATTGTTCAAGATCTGCCAGGGCTACAGTACCGAGTGCATCAGGTGCTTCCATGCCTTCAGTATTGTAGCTGAAATTGATCTGGGCATACTTGCCGTATGTATCCATCGCATTCACAAGATTCAAAAGCTCTGTAAGATTCGAATAATTCTTTCTGACTGATTTGAAGTAATTCTCGACTGTATATGTAAAGGTTCCATCAAATGCCGCTCCGTTGGATTCGAACTGCTTCAGATCTCCGGCTTCATTTTCAACTCTGACGGTGATCGGATCTCTCATTTCCTTCGCTGCTGTGAGTACTGAGAATCTCAGCCATCCGTTTTCATCTTCTTCTGCATCTGCTGCACTGAATCTCTCTGTATTTCCATTCAATGTGAATGAGATATATGTATCTGCTCTTAATGCTTCAGGAATATCAAATGAGAAGTTGATTCCGATATTTCCTGTCAGTGTCAGTGATACCGCTTCAAGCGCGATTGTTTTGACTGTCACTTCAGCTGCAGCAGTATATCCTCCTGCCGAAGCAGTGATTGTTGCTGTACCTTCCGCATGTCCGGTAACATTGCCGTTTTCATCAACTGTTGCAATTGCTTCATCTGATGACGCCCATACAACCGGCTTTTCGGATGCATTTTCATGATAGACAGTTGTTGAAAGCTTCTTTGTTTCAGCCGGAGATAATGTGAGTGAATCGACACTCAGTCTGATTCCTCTTACAGTCACTTCACAATCGGAGAATAATCCGTTTTCAGTTGAAGCACTTAATTTAGTTTTTCCTGCTGCAAGTCCTTTGATTGTTCCTTGATCACCAGGCTCTGCAATCTCTGTATCTTCAATGTTCCATGTGATATATCTGTCTCTTTCCTGAGAAGCCTTTTCAGGTCCGACTTCTGCCGGAATGGTTTCACCTTCTGAAGTAATATCAACATAGAAGTCATTCAGTTCGAGCTTATTGATGTAGTAGTTATAATGCATGACTACTGTTGAAGCACTGTTGACAGTCGGAATCAGTGAATTGTTTGTGCCAATCTGAATCTGATTCCATTCCTGCTCCGTACCGCCGTAGAAGATATCTGTCAGTGTATCACCGGAATTGAAATTGTAATCTTCGATTGCAGTAATTGTATCCGGTAATGTCAGAAGTCTGATATTTGTCCCATAATAAGCATTTTGTCCGATTTTACTTACTTTTTCCGGAAGAATCTGAACTTCATTTAATGATGAACAATACATGAATGCTTCGTCACCAATCTCTTCAAGATCAGACGGATAAGTAACTTTTTCCAGCTTTGTACTATTATAGAAAAGTCTTGCTTCAATTTTAGTAAAGCTGTCCGGTATGACCATCTCAGTAAAACCGCAATTACCGAAGGCATATCTCCCTGCAGAACTGATTGTTTCATGCCATGTAAACTCTTCCAAAGAATGCATACCGCCAAATGCATTTGCCGGCAGACTGTCTGTCCATGCATATTCAACATTATAATTGCCGCCAATCGGACCTGCTGATTTCAGCAGCGGGCAATTGTAAAATTGTCCAATTGTACCGTTTATCTGAGTAACTGTAGGTGCTATGATTACCTTTTCCAGATTTTCATTATTTGCGAATGCTCGGCCTTGCAGTGTTGTAACACCTTCATCGAGTGTCAGCTTTTTGAGATTCGGGCAATATTCGAAGGAGCCGAGTCCGACAGTTTTGATTATGCCCGGAATTGCAAGTTCAACAAATCCGGTATTTACAAACATTTCTTCGGAAATCTCTGTCAGTCCATTTCCAAAATCAACAGACTTAAGAGCTGTGCAATCCTTAAATACTCTATCCTCACACTGTTCAAGACTGTTTGGCAATGTGATTGCCCTGATACCGGTACAGCCTCTGAAGGCATTGGTCTTAATGTATTTTAAGCCCTCATTAAACGTAATGTTATTGATCGATTCACTCGAAGTAAATGCGTAACTTCCAATTGTTAAAACATTTGAAGGAATATTGATCTGTTTCAGATATGCTGTAGTGGTAAATGCACGTTCACCAATTTCAGTGACAGAAGCAGGAATCAGATATGTTTCTCCTGCATGTTTTGCGGGATACTTCATCAGCAATGTCATATCTTTATTGAAAAGAACACCATCAACATCTGTAAAATACTGATTCAGCGGTGAAACTTCCACTTCCTTCAGATTCGGCAGATCTACAAGGGCATTGGACCGTCCGCCTGAACAATGATCAGAAATAATCAGTTTTTCCAAAGAGTTACAGCCTTCCAGAATATCAAATCCCCAGTTATAAGCTGAATCCGGTATTCTCAATTCAATCAATCCTGAATTGCAGAAGACTTCTCTGCCAATTTCTTCAACACTATCCGGTAAATCAATATATTCAAGAGATTTACAGTTTGCAAATACCCGATAGCCTACTGTCTTCAGCACAGTGCTGTTAATCGTCGCATCTTTCAGATTTGTGCAGCTCGAGAATGCTTCATCCTGTATTTCAATCAGACTTTCAGGAAGAACAACGCTGGTTAAGCCACTGCTTCCAAATGCATATTTCTCAATCACTTCAACACTGCCCGGTATTTCAATACTTGTCAACTTAGCAGATAACGCATATTTTCCAATCGTCTTCAATCCTGCCGGAAGAGTTACGCCTTCAGTCAGATTTTCACCGTAGAATGCATAGTTGCCAATCCGTGTAACACCTTCATCAACCTGCAGTTTTTTGACTTTATATGTACGATTGAACCATGGCTGCTCTGTCCCCCAGCCTGTATAGTCATACATATCACCTTCACCGCCGATCGTCACAAAATAATCAGCAGTCATATCCCATGAAACATGATCACCGCACATTCCTGAAGCGATGACTTCCTTCATCTGATCTCCAAAGATTTCATTTTCAAAATGAACCGTATATGTTCCTGCACCTGTATCTGCATCATTGATCGCAATCACTGTATCTACTGTTTCAGTCTCTGTATAATCCGGATTGACTGTGCTTGCTGCAGATGCTGTTACTGAATATCCGTTTTCAGTTTTCTTCCATGTATAAACAGGTTCTTCATGTTCAAAGTGCTTTATATACTCCGCTGTATAGACAGCATCTTCAGCCACAGCTGTAATTTCCGGTGTCCATCCCGAGAATGTATAAGTATAGATTCCTGTCAGATCGATCTTCTGCGGTTCTTCACCTTCATACACAGGTGTTTCACCTTCAGCTGCCGCACTGATCTTCAAAACAGTACCGTCATCATTCTTCCACGTTACGATATAAGAGTCTTCAGGAATCCACTGTGCATACAATGTTTCTTCACAGTCGCCTCTATAGCCGTTACGGAACAGATCTTCACCGGTTAATTCCGCTGTGAAAGTCGTTCCGCTTCCATCGGCTTCAGTATTCCATCCAGCAAGCCTGTATCCTTCTCTATGGAAAAGATAAAGCTCACTTCCTAAACGGGAATCTTCCTGGTAATAAAGACTGCGATTTTTCTGAACATCAATACCGTTTCCTTCCAATGTAAGATTGACATAATAGAATCTGAACCTGCATTCAATAAGCACATTGTTTGCCGGCATTTCAAATTCAATTGCATCCATAGTTGTATCCTCGGGGATCTCAACACCATGACCTTCCCACAAGAAAGCTGGATATACGATATCAGGATTGACAAATTCTTCTGCCGCCGCGGATTCAAGATATACCTGATCGCCAGGTCTGACTTCTCTTGATTCAATCAGAAATATGTCATCCTGATCATTTTTCCAACAAAACTTCAATGTATATGTATCCTGCAGCGGTACCGTTTTCACCCATTCTCCTGCCCAGTCTGCAGCATTTGCCGGATAGTCATTATAGAGTTCTGTCTCTGATTTGGACAGATCAGCAGCTTCATTTTTCCATGTTCCTTCAGGAATGTATGCTTCATCAAGCCATTTTGTGAATGCAGGACCAAGCTTGATGCTTTCAATATTGTTGCTGCCGGTGAACATTTCTTTCATATCTGTAACATTGCCCGTATCAAACGAACTGATGTCAAGATTCTTCAGATTTATACATTCACTCAGCATCGTTCTCATATTCAAGACATTCTGCGTATCCAGACAGCTTAAATCGAGATTTGTCAGGTTTCTGCATCCGAAGAATGTAGAACGCATATCAGTTGTTTCACTTGTATCGAAGCCAGTCAGATCAATGTTTTCCAAATTTTCACATCCGCAGAACCAGTAAGCCATCGAAACAGGTTTCACTTCCTGCCCTTCTGCAACTCTCACAGAAGTAACAGAAGTTCTGTCCCATGGAATGCTGAATTCGCTTGCAGCTTCAAGTGATTCCACATTCGGATAAACATTACCTGTATATTGAGTACCATTTACATCAAAATATGTATGTGTGTCATTATACTGATACGGATAATGTTCAATGCTTCTGAAGAAAACAAGCTCTCCATTCTCCTGCAAAACCGCATAGCATAAGCCGAGCCGATTCCATTCACCGGCCCACTCACCGGCATTGGAAGGATATTGGCTGTATAATTCGGAGTTGCTCCGTCTCATATTAATTGCTTCATTTTTCCACGGACCCTCCGGAAGATAAGCATTATCCAGCCACTTCACAAATTTATCTCCAAGCCGGATGCTCATCAGATTAATTGTGTACTCGAACATTCTCTCCATGGATGTTACATTGCTGGTATCAAAACTGCTTAAATCTAAGGATGTCAGATTACTGCAGTGCGCGAACATATTGCCCATATTTGTGACTTTGCTGGTATTGAAACTGCTGAGATCCAGGGTCGTCAGACCATCGTCCCACCAGAACATGCCGTTCATAGTCGTTACATTACCGGTATCAAAACCGCTTAAATCAAGACTTGCCAAGCTGTCACAGTTTGAGAACATAGAGCTCATATTTTCAACATTACCTGTGTCAAAGCCGCTTAAGTCCAAGGTTGTCAGGCTGCTGCAGCCAGCAAACATGTTGCTCATACCTGTAACATTGCTCGTGTCAAAGCTGCTTAGATCCAGGGATGTCAGGTTGTTGCAGCCCCCAAACATGCCATTCATACTTGTAACATTGCTTGTATTAAAGCTGCTTAAATCCAAGGCTGACAAACCGACACATCCATTGAATATACCGTTTATATATATAACATTGTCTGTATCAAAATCACTTAAATCAAGGGAGGTCAGGTTGCTGCAGTCACTAAACATGCCATTCATACTTGTAACATTGCTTGTATTGATATTGCTAAGATTCAGCGATATCAGATTGCTGTCGCCTTCAAACATATTGCTCATGTTTACGACTTTGCTTGTATCAAAACCGCTGAGATCCAGAGATGTCAAGTTGCTGCATCTTCTAAATGTGTCAGACATACTTGTCAGTCTGTGAGTATCAAAACCGCCCAGGTCTACTCCAACAAGATTAGTGCACCCATAAAACCAATAATTCATCGAGGTCGGGACAACGAAGTTTCCTGAAGCGACTCTGACGGATATAATCGAATTATCATCTTCATCCCAGGGAATAGCTTTTGTGTCACTGATAAAAACTGATTCGATATCTGTATAAACTTTTCCGGTATACTGCATTCCGTTTATATCAGCAAACGCCCCAATGCTTTTATTCTCATACAAATCATCACTTCTGAAGAAAACAAGTTCACCATCGTCTGTAAGGACAGCATTTGCATAGTCTCTTGTCCATTCTCCAGCCCATGCAGATGCATTGGCTGGATACTGCTCACATAATTCAGACTCTGAAAGGTGTAAATCAAGAGCTTTATTCGTCCAGATTCCTTTTGTTAAATTTGCATATGACAAATTTGTGAGATTCACTCCAAGCTTAAGACTCTTTAACTGTTCGCAGTCATTAAACATACCACCTGCAGTTGTGACATTGCCTGTGTTAAAACTGCTCAAGTTCAAGGCTGTAAGGTTTCTGCAATTCTCGAATAAGTATTGCATATTTGTAACATTGGCGGTATTAAAACTGCTTAAGTCCAAGGTTGTCAGACTGCTGCAATTTTCAAACATCCGGCCCATATCTGTGACATTACCAGTATCAAAACTGCTTACATTCAATGACGTCAGACTGCTGCAGTAGCTGAACATTCCGCCCATAGATATAACATTGCCTGTATCTAAGCCGCTTAAGTCCAAGGTTATCAGACTGCTGCAATTTTCAAACATCCGGCCCATATCTGTGACATTACCAGTATCAAAACTGCTTACATTCAATGACGTCAGACTGCTGCAGTAGCTGAACATTCCGCCCATAGATATAACATTGCCTGTATCTAAGCCGCTTAAGTCCAAGGTTGTCAGACTGCTGCAGCCAGCAAACATGTTGCTCATATCTGTAACTTTGCTTGTATTGAAACCGCTTAAATTAAGTGATGTCAGATTACTGCAGTCGTAGAACATGCCGTACATTTGCTTTACATTGCTTGTATCAAAGCTACTTAAATCAAGGCTTGTCAGACTGCCACATTTGTAGAACATGCTATTCATATCTGTAACTTTGCTTGTATTGAAACCGCTTAAATTAAGTGACGTCAGATTACTGCAGTCGTAGAACATGCCGTACATTTGCTTTACATTGCTTGTATCAAAGCTACTTAAATCAAGGCTTGTCAGACTGCTGCAGCCCCCAAACATGTATCTGAAATCAGTTGCATTTCCTGTATCAAAACTGCTTACATTCAATGACGTCAGATTGTTGCAGCCAGAGAACATACTGTACATATTTGTGACATTACCAGTATCAAAACTGCTTACATTCAATGACGTCAGACTGCTGCAGCCAGCAAACATGTTGCTCATATTTGTAACATTGCTTGTATTGAAACCGCTGAGATTCAAGGTCGTCAAACTGTCACAGCCAAAGAACATGTATTGCATTTCTAATGTATTCTGAGTATCGAAACCGCTGAGATCGGCACTTACCATATTGCTGCAATTATTAAACCAATATCTCAAATAATATGGAGCTTTTATTGTCTGCCCATCTGCCACTTTAACTGATAATATTGATTCTCTTTCAGCATTCCAAGGTACACTGTTGGAATACTCCACATACATATTCTCAATATTTGCGTATACCTTTCCTGTATACTGTGTACCGTTGATATCGGTAAATGTACCGGTGCTCCCATTGGTATAAGTATCGTTGGTTCTGAAGAAAATCAGCTGTCCCGCATCTGTCAGAACAGCATATGCTTCGCCCGCAGATGAACGAACAGAAGTATCATTTACTTCTGCAGTCGGTTCACTCACCTCTTCAACCTGCTTAATCACATCAGCAGTGTTTTCTTCTTCCGTTTCTATGATTTCTTCCTGTTCAGCAATTTCAGTCGCAGGCTCAGGTTCTGTTTCTTCAGCCTGTTCCGGCTCTTCAATTTCCACTTCAATCGCTTCAGATTCTACAGGTTGTTCTGAAATCTGTTCTGACTGTGATGTTTCTTCCTCAGCCACCTCAACAGGCACTTCCACTGAAGTCTCCGGCTCTTCCGCATAGACTTTCAGATCGCCGAGGTTACTGAATACCATCATGCAGGCCAAAATGCTGTTAATGATTCTTTTCCTCATTCTCTTTCCTCCATACCGCAGTAAAAATCTGCAGCATCCTTACATATTGATTATCATATATTGCCAAATCAATTAGTTTATCGGTATCAATACTGTAGACAGAAATATAATAATTGAAATAATCAAGGACAACAATGGAAATCTGCAGACCATTCTTACAGAAATATTAAGGTTAATGTTTTGTGTTCTGAAAACATATGTCAGCAACCATACACAATCCACCGATTCCATCAGAAACGAGGCACCCCGTTATCCGGAGTGCCTCATTCGTTATTGAATCATTATTTGATATCTTCAGTCGAAATATGCTTCTGTATTGTACCAGTACCAGTACAATGCCTTGCATACATCAACAAGATCAGCTTCATAGCTTGCTGAATTTTTGATGATGCTTCTAACATAGCTTAACGGATAATATGTGATGCTCTGTGTTTCTGTGCCTGCAGTATTTGTGATTGTGATATTAATTGCTTCATCCAGATCTTTCGCTGCCGCTCCCTTGAGCTGTGCATAATATGTATTTGAAAGTCCTTCTGCTGCAGTCAATTCAACATCTGCATCATCTGCTTTGATCACATATTCATCGATACTGTGACCTGCATCAACCGTGAAGTATGCCTTCACGCCTGTATCGGATTCCAGTGACAGTAAGATACTGCTCACGGTGACTCCTGTCACACTTCCTGTTCCTGCTGCCTTGAACTGTTCCAGATCTGCCGGGTCTACTGTACCGAGTGCATCAGGTGCTTCCATGCCTTCAGTATTGTATTTGAAATTGATCTGGGCATACTTGCCGTATGTATCCATCGCATTGACCAGATTCAAAAGCTCTGTAAGATTCGAATAATTCTTTCTGACTGATTTGAAGTAATTCTCGACTGTATATGTAAAGGTTCCATCAAATGCCGCTCCGTTGGATTCGAACTGCTTCAGATCTCCGGCTTCATTTTCAACTCTGACTGTGATCGGATCTCTCATTTCCTTCGCTGCTGCGAGTGCTGTGAATCTTAACAATCCGTTTTCATCCGCTTCAGCATTTTCTGCACTGAATCTCTCTGTATTTCCGTTCAATGTGAATGAGATATATGTATCAGCTCTTTCTTCTGCCGGAATATCAAATGTGAAGTTGACTCCGATATTGCCTGTTAATGTCAGGGATACCGCTTCAAGTGTGATCGGTTTTGTTTCTGCAGGCATTTCTACAACAACTGCATATGTTGAAAACTTATCTGTTTTGAATGTAATGTAATTTCCGTCTTCACTGAGTGTGCAGTTCAGTACTTGTGCAGCGCCGTTATGTACTCTGACAATCTTCGGTGTACCGCCGGCCTGAATTGCAGCTTTTACGGCAGGCGTCAACGGAAGACTGACAGTAATCGGAAGTGCTGTTTCGGTTATATTCGCAATCACATTTTCTGATTCTGTCTTCAGAAGCAGGCTGACGTCATAATATTCAGTTGTTTTTTCACCTTCTGTATCAATTGCTTCTGCGATCAGAGTCACATCGCTTTCTTCAGGATTTTCAACTGTCGGATTCTCAACCTCCACCCTGAGCGTTTCACCGTTTTCTTTTGCGGTTTCAATCGCTGTCACAATTGCCTGCTTTTCTTCTTCGGTTTCCGCTTCAAATACTGCAGCTTCATTCGGATCAGCCGCATTGAGGATTTCTTCTGCCGCAGCTTCTTCAGAATACTCTTCAACATTGATTGTGATGGTTCTGCTGCCGAAACCTCTGAATACAACTTTTCCCGGATGAACCGCCGCAAACGGATAATCAGGATAAACACTGTAATAAGATGTCGGGCCGCCTGCTGCACCCTTTCCCATTGAAACTTTTGCGATGCAGTTGTTCCCTTCGGTAAATTCAGGACGCAGGGCAAAATTGGCAGGTACTTCCATATAGTCTTTCATTGTCCAGATAGCACCGGCTGACAGGTAATACATTCTGCCGACATAGACTGTATACTCCGGCTGATCGGGAATCGGGTTGCTGACCTGATTTGCAAAATCCATATCATACAGATTATGTTCATATTGATATGTATCAACATCTCCTTCAACAACACTGACCGTGAATGTCACAGTCTTTGAAGGATCTGCATTCAATACTGCTGTAATGGTTGTTTCACCCGCTTTGACACCGACAATCTCCTGACCTTTCTGATCATACCAAAGCGGATTTCTGATTTCGGCAATCGAAGGATCTTCAGATGTCAATGTATATGCGGACTGATCTGCAAATACCGGAAGAATCTGAAGTTTCGGTTTCTTTCTGTAATTGACATGAACAGTAAACGGTTCACTTTCATTCAGACTGATGGATTCACCCGGTTCTTCAGCTGCCACATGGAGATTGAATTCTGCTGAGACACCTCTTGCTGTTGCAGTAATAACTGTTACACCTTCACTATTTGCACTTGCTCCCCATCTTGTCATTGTTTTGGATACTGATGCAACACTTTCATTGCTGCTTGTGAATGATACATCATCAAACAGTTTACTTTCATCCTCATACTGAAGCAGATGTCTGAGATTCAGATCTGTTCCGATCGGAACATAGTAATCTGTTTCATCAAACCAGATTCTGTTCAGAGGTTCGTTTACATAAACCGTAATTCTCAGATCATTTGAACCCGGTGTATGAATCATTATTACTGTGTTTCCTGCCTGAAGCGCTGTCACAATACCATTTTCATCAACTGATGCAGTATTCTCATCCTGACTTTCAAATGCGAATTCTGATATGTCACTGACCAATGTACCATTGATATAAATGTGTTCTTTCAAATCTGCCGTGTCATTGACATAAAGAGTATAGAAATGAGGCGTACAATTGAAATAGTATGAAACTGACGCAGCTTTTGCGGCAACGTGTACAATGGCTGTCGCTTTGACTCCGTTATCTGCCGTACAGGTAATTGTGGCTGTTCCTTCACTTCTTGCATAATATGAACCGTCGAAGTTAAAACTGAGCACATCATTGTTATCAGATGTATATGTCTTATGGCATAACTCGGATTCTGTTGAATCTGCAGCAGCATAGAATGTTCCGGAATCGCCCACATGGACATTGAATTCATCTTTTATGAAATTCAGCGAGGCTGGCTGAGCCGTCACATAAATCGTGTAGGAGCATCTGTACGAGCTGTTTTCACCATATCCGCTTCCGTACAGAGCTGTTCGGGCTTCGATGACAGCTGTTCCATATTGCAGGCCTGTCACTTCTCCGGTTTCGGGATCAACAGAAACATTCTGAGAACCACTCATAACTGTGAATGTCACATGATCGGATGAAGTGTTGCCTGTTGCATTGTTCAGTGTATATGCCAGAGTCTTTTTCTGATTGCGGTCAATATATACAGCATTATCATTTGCAGAGATTGATGCTGCATAGCCGTCTAATACTGTAACCACTGTGGATGCCGAAGCAGTGCTTTCGTCAGCATTGACAGTCACATTAACTGTTCCGGGACTGTATGTATACAGCCACATTGAGCTGCTTAACGAAAGAACATTTTCATCTGAAACGATGACTGATTTTGCACAGTTTACAGCATCCGCCGGCGTTATAACCAATTCGTCTTTCATATTTGCTGAGTAACCTGCCGGGAAGGTGTAGCTTTGCTGTTTAAATCTCATTGTTTCAGCCGTTGTATAAACTTTTACATCAAAAGAAACTGAATCCCCGGCAGTGATTGTTCCCCTGATTCTTCCCGTCCCTGCCTTTAAACCGGTAATATATCCGTCTTCATCAACTGCAAAGCATTGATCCACTGAGGAGTATTCCACGGTCCATACCGGTTTTTCTGCAATGTCTTCAGGAACCATTCTGTAAGGAAGTTTCTTTCTTTCACTGATCTTTACACTGACTGACCATGTATCTGCCTTAATGTAGTTTGCAATTCCTTCAATCACAGTCACTTCTGCTGAATCACAAACCTCACCGTTTTTGTTATAAAGTGCAATTGTCGCGCTGCCTTCTTTCAGACCGTATACAACCGGCTCTGAGTCTGTCCAGTTTTCATCAACATAAACGGTTTCCGGATCAGAACTGACATAGCGTTTCGGGCAAAGATATGAATTCCCCGGATTATGATTCAGGTTCAGACGTTTTCCATCTTCCCCTGTGCCGATTTTGTATTCCGATTCTGAAAATTCTATTGTTTCCGGTTCATTGTAAATGTAGATGTCATAGCTGATTAATGACATATCTGAAAGATACGCATCAACCCTTGCATACCCGGTCTGATCAAAACTGTGAATCACACCGTCGCTGTCGACACTCAGATAATCTTCATAGCCGGGAAGCACATAGAATGTCGGAATCTCAAAGGCGGATTCGGGAGTAATCGTATATTTCAGCTGATATGACGAATTCTTTGCAATATAAACAAGCGACTCTTCTGTTGTGAATTGCGTTTCTTCATAAGGATCACTCACGATGACCGTCAGCTGATACTCAACATCATTGTCTGTACGCACTGTAATCACAGCAGTACCGACATCTTCTGCCTGAATATTGAAATATGTATTTCCGGTGACCGAACCCGTCGGACGTGCGATATGGAATGCATCAGTTTCAAGGGTCTTTCTGCAGTTTCCGGCAGTTTCAGGATTCATATACAGATTAACCGTAGTGACATCATACAGATTCATATAAAGCACATCGTTCTCAACATCGCTGCTGATGGATACCGGATAATCAGATACATGAATTGTATAGAATGCATATTCTCCGTTTTTAATGCTGACTTTCACCGTCGCATCACCGGGGTTTCCTGTTGCAGTAACTAAACCGTTCTGATCAATATCGATGCAGTCATTCGGATCTTCAAAAACAGTCCACACCGGCTTTTCATCAGCATTTTCAGAGTCGGTTGTGTATTCGAGCTGAGTTGTCTGATCAACGAAAATATATCTCTCAGGATCAACAGCTGTCACCGAGTCAGCGAAAATATCATAAATTGTCAATTCCTGTTCTGTGAAAAGCTCCTTTGCATCATCGCTGTACTGATATGTGATATCGGTATTATGACATGTAAAAACATAGCCATCATTCACATTGCCGGAATCATATTTCTTTAAGAAAAGAAGATCCGGACTGCCGATTGAACCTGAATCGCAGTTTGTTATATCAGCCATATAGTTTCTGCCGTCATCCATTGTGACAATATTCCACATATGTCTGCCGGCACCTGTGCCGCCTGACATCATGCCGTTCACCATATAGCAGGTAATAGCATCATTCTCAAAATCTGTCTGATTGCAGAGATACTGGAATGCTTTTGAATATCCTTCGCAGACAACCTTGGTTGAAGGATCGTTATCAAACACCCAGATCAGCTGCCAGGGATTGCCGTATGCTGCATTATTATTGACAGCATCATGGTTATAATCCACCAGATTGCAGATTTCCGTACGGTATGAATTCAGTTTTGTTAAATCATCCTCACTGCTGTGGGCAGAAACAATTACCGATGCATTAGCTGCCGCAGAAGAAGCTGCAGAAGCAATCGATGTGTCAACTGTATATGTCTCGCTGCCGCTGTATTCACCGGCAACCGCAAAACTGGTTCTGTATGTAGCCGGATAAGCACGCAGTTCCTCAACGCCGTCAACCGTCACATAGGCAGCACCGACTGCTCCGCCGTAAGAAACACCGACTGTTTTATCAAACCAATAAAACTCATACGGATAATCCGCAAGCAATGCATCAATGATTTTGTTGATGTTGATCGTCTCATCCATTTTTCCAAGAACCGCTCTCGCCGCTTCACTTGAAACTTTATTACCGTCAAGCAACGTAGTTAAGCCGAGATCTTCCGCGGTCCAGGAAATACCGTCTGTTCCGAATCCGAGTACAGATGCATCCTCGAACACAATTCTTGTTGATGACTGAGTTCCTGCCGCGATTGACTGCGCCGCTGAAACAATGGTGTCATAAACAATTCTTGAAGCTGTTCCTTCGTCAAACCTTTCACCGGTCTTCTTTGAACCGTTGATTTCTGCCTGATCATCTTTGTTCAGATCAAAGACCTGTTCAACATAACCGGCAAACAGTTCATCATTGTTATCCACCCCGATATTCTGATATTCATTTTCTGCTTCAGCACTCTGTATGGAGTTCTGTTTTCCTTCAGCAATGATTTCAGTCGGTAGATTTGATAAAACACATGTGATTGCAATCAGAATTGCAAAGAAATTTCTGAATAAATTCTTCTGCTTCATAAATCACATTTCCTTTCATATGACGAATGATCTTTTTATGATTTCATTCCTGATGAGTGATAAAGGAATTATACCATCAGTCAGAAAATTCATATGGCTGACAAAACTGCTTTTACAGCTATATCGTAGAATATACTTAAAAAAACTGCAGGAAGTGCTTTAAACTGATTCCGATGTCAAGTACCAAAGGATGACAGTTTGAAGAATGAATGAAAGTGCGATCCAGAGACCTGAGAAAGGGAATCTGTGTCACACTTTTAATGAGCATTGATCTGTCGGATCAGAATCCGAATATGACGAAAAGAACTCAAACGAGTTAAAGCGGAACGAAATTATATGTCACGTCGTGCAGACGGGTCAGCCATCTTTGTACATCCCGGGGTTTTATGCCGCAAGCCGTGTTTATACCGAGCATTCCCCGTGTACACTTTTGTGAAGGTGTTGCCAAAGGGTATTATTTTCGCCGACTCCTTCGCTTTTCAGAGGTACGGGGAATATGGACCAGTTTAAATGTCACCGGCTTCCATTCTGCATGCTTTACGATTTCATCGTATTTTTTCTTCGCACTCATAAAGCAGCATTATCAGATGGAAACATTCATAACACAGCGTATTATATGATTTTTTCATTATTTAAAAATGCGTATTATGTAGATTTTGTGATAAGATTAAATTGCGTATTATGAGGTTCATATGTTCAGAAGAAAAGTATATCAAAATCTGGCTGATTGGAAAAACAGCACAAACGGAACCAAAGCTCTTCTGATTGAAGGTGCTCGCAGAATCGGTAAAAGTACAGTTGCGGAAGAATTCGGTAAAGCTGAATACAGAAGCTATCTTTTGATAGACTTTTCGATTGCCTCAAATGCTGTAAAAGGATATTTCACAGATTACCTGAATGACCTGGATATGCTCTTCATGCTGCTGAGTGCCGCCTATGGAACAACATTATACAGAAGAGAATCTCTGATCATTTTTGATGAAGTTCAAATGTTTCCTTTTGCAAGACAGGCGATCAAACATCTTGTGAAAGACGGAAGGTTTGACTATCTGGAAACCGGATCATTGATTTCGATCAAAGAAAACGTCAAGGAGATTGTAATTCCTTCCGAAGAAAGAAAAATCAAGATGTATCCGATCGATTTCGAAGAGTTTCTTTCAGCAATGGGTGAAGAGCAGATTATCCCTTATATTAAAACATGCTTTGAAAGCAGACAGGAAGTTGATCGCGGTATTCACAACAAAGCAATGATGTTGTTTAAAACATATATGCTTGTCGGAGGCATGCCGAAAGCAGTTTCCGCATTTCTTGAAAATGACAGAAGCTTTGCGGCAGCAGATGCAGAAAAGCGGGATATCTTGAATTTATACCGCGATGACATCATGAAGATTAAGTCGTCATACAGAAAACGTACACTGTTAACCTTTGATCAGATTCCAGGCTTTTTATCCACTCATGAGAAACGTATTGTTTACCGGCAGATCAAGGAAAACTCCAAAAGCACGGATTTCGGTGAACCATTCTTCTGGCTTGCTGACTCCATGATCTGTAATGAGTGTTTCAATACAGCCGATCCGAATATCGGTCTCTCAGTGAATGAAGAAAGAACATATGTCAAATGCTATATGGTTGATACCGGATTGCTGCTGAGTCATGCTTTTGATGAAAATGCAATTCTGGAAGAAGAAGTTTACAGACAGATTCTTCAGGACAGACTGTCCTTGAATGAAGGCATGCTCTATGAAAACGCAATCAGTCAGATGCTTGCAGCAAACGGTCACAAACTGTTTTTCTATACGCATTACAGCAATGAAAAACACAGAAATGATATTGAAATTGATTTCCTTCTTTCAAACAACAGCAAACTCAAATACAGAATGTATCCGATTGAAGTGAAATCATCAAAAAAATACACAACAAAATCGCTTCAAAGATTCCGCGATAAATACAAGGACAGAATCGGTGACTGCTATATCATTCATCCGGGAAATCTGAGCAAAAAAGACGATATCCTCTGCATACCGCCTTATATGACAATTTTTCTCTGAATAACACACGCTGAGCATACATGAAACCACTCTTCACTAACGGGCAGATTCTACAATCTGTTCGTTTTTCTATAATTCTTCTGATGCCGCCTTTAATTCATCAACACTTGAATGTCCCTTGACGCTGCTGTCATATTCAGTTCATAAAAATTGCAGGTTATTCACCTAAATAACCTGCAATTCTGCATGCCTGCTCACTTGTGCCGCCGGATGTACTGACATATCCGCAGACTTTGATCTCTCCGATTAATCCAGGAGGAGTGCCGAGATACAATCCGTTTGAAGAAGATACTGTTGTTACATACTGATCATTCGCATAGATATCAGCGTAGTATGTATAGTTTCCTGAATACAGCCATGTATTATCAACCAGACATGCGCCGTACATGGATACTTTATTCCAGTAATCATGAAGTGAAATATCCCTTCCTCCAGAACATGGCGAAGGAGAAGGAAGCCATCTGATGATGACTGCAGCACCGGTCATTTTTGCCGTGATTTGAGGAAGTGCATATTTTGAAGAAGCTGCATCCGATGCAGTGATCATCGGCTGATTTGAGATACCTGCTGAAGAGACTTTTGACTGAATCAGATTGTACAGTGTTTCATCTCCCTGTACATGCGGATATGTTCCGTTCACATAGACAACATCCTGAACATCCGCAGGCTGTACAACACCTGACAGATCATTCGGCGATACTCTTTCTTCTGCATCGAGCAGTCGCTGATTGATTCTTCCCGGTATATTGAGATCAATCATATCCTGTGTAAAGTAGGCATCTGATTGTGCCTCATCCCAACCAAGCCAGACTGCATTTGTATAAATCGAAGTGGATGCTGCCATCCATGAGTCTTTACTCGCACCGGCAGGAATACCGTATGAAAGACCGTCTGTTCCCCAGTCTGTTGTTCCGGTTTTTGCATAGACCGGATAATCTCTGGCAAGAACATTCATGAAGTTGTTATATCCGCCTGATACGTTATTCTGCATCAGCTGATCCACCAGATATGCACTTCCCGAGGAAAGAACCTGTTTTGTCTCTAAATCCGGTGTAATGGTTTCACCTCTGGTTGTCACAATCTTTGTGATTGTATGCGGTTTGTTATAAACACCAAGATTGATCAAGGCACCATGCGCACCAGCCAGTTCAGCAGGAGAGACTTCAAACGTACTGCCGCCGATTGCAAACTGGTAATTATATGTTTCATCATCAACTCTGGAGAATCCGATATTCTGAAGATAATCGACAATCGCCTCTGTACCGATTGTATCTTCCACTCTTTCCAGTGTCTGAACAGCCGGTGTATTGAGTGAATATGCCACTGCATCCCAGAGAGTGACATCTCCCTGATACATTCCGTTGGCATTGGTCAATACTCTTGATTCCCCGGGGAATGTAGTCGGCTTGTCAATCAGGATTTCATCCAGTGAATAACCCAGATATTCAAAAGCAAGTCCATAGCTTAATACAGGCTTGATGGAAGAACCGGGCTGCTTATAAAGCATGGTGGCTCTGTTGAAGACACGGATACCCGAATACCATCTGCCTCCGCCGATTCCGACAATCTCGCCGTTGCGGTTGTTCATGGATACAATTCCTGTCTGCATAGAGCCATTGGGGAAAGAGATTCCGCTTGAACCGTCTTCAATTGCTTCAATCTCATTCTGTATTTCAGGCTCAAGTGCTGTATAGATTTCCATGCCGACCTGAGCAGGATCACTTCCGGTCATTTCGATTGCTTCAGAAATCACAACATCCACATATGCCTGATATTTTGAATTCTCTGAAGAGATATAACCTTCCCCGACCAGCATATCTTCAACTTTGACAGCCTGATAAAGTTCTTTTTCTTCTTCCGTGATATATCCGTGCCTCTTCATCAGATCAAGAACGTCATTTCTTCTTGCCGTGGAATACTCCAGATATGCATAAGGGTTATATAGATTGGGAAGGTTGATAATTCCTGCCAGCAGAGCTGCTTCACCTGTATTCAACTGATCGCAGTTCTTGCCGAAATAGTATAAGGATGCTTTCTGAAGACCTCTGATATGTCTTCCGAAATTCAGTTTATTGATATAAAGCTGAAAAATATCTTTCTTTCCAAGATATTTTTCAAGTTCCAAAGCAAGCACGGTCTGCTGTACTTTATAGCGGAGTGTTCTTTCACGCTCAACCGCATTTTCACCGTCTTCAATAGAGAAATATGTATTTCTTACCAACTGCATGGTAAATGTGGAACCGCCTGAAAAGGTGCTTCCGCTTCTGACATAATCAATCGCAATCTTTGTGAAACGGGGAATATCGACTCCGGCATGACTGAAATATCTGGCATCTTCAGCTGCCAGAAAAGCATCAATCACACAATCAGGAATCTGATCATATGTGATGTTGTCTCTTAGGAAGTCTCCGACTTCAGAGATCACATTTCCGTGTGCATCATAAATATGACTCGTTTCCTGAGCGATAAAATCTGTTACATTCAGCTCAGGCTTGTCGCTTAACATGCCGCTCATAAAATAAGCCGCATATCCGAAGCCTGCGATATAGATACACAGAATCAGAAACAGGATTGCCCATCCGACTCTGAAGCGTTTTCTCTTTTTTACTTTCTTCTCACTCATAATCAACAATCATGTTAAATCTATTGAAATTGCTTTGCAATGACCGGAGATTTATTTCACTGAATTCAGAGGTTTTGTTCCTTTAATCAGCAGCACATTCTCAGCAGGTACCACATCATCTGTAAAACCCGTCTTTGACGCAAGAAGCCAGATCACTTTTCTTCCTTTAACGGGGATGAAATTCACTTTTGTTTTCAGAAGATCCAGTTCCTTCTGCCCGATTTTCTTTGATCTGTATTTGCATTCACCGACAATTACGTAATGATCATCAATTGCGAGCAAATCAACTTCTGATTCTGCCCACTCTCCGTTCAGCTGAACATTTCCCCACCATTTGCCGATATCTTTCGGCATAAACGGAATAACTCCGTCCAGAGCATATTGATAAAGATTGTGCCTGATCAAATCTTCATACACTCTTCCCTGATACTCCGTAAACTGCTGATTAAAAACATAGGGGTATGCCTTTTCTTCAATTTGAACAATCAATGAGCTGTTCGGTTCGATAAAGGTATACATAAACCTGAAAAACAGATCACGAATGCGATATCTTCTGATTATATTCTTCTTGCCGGGAAGCGGATTATGAACTGTTTCAATCACTTCAAGTTCTTCCAGCTTATTCAGATATTGATAAATTGCTTTGCTGTCAATGTCGCTTTTCGATGCAATATCCGAAGGTTCCTTTTCATCTGCACCGATTGCCCGCAGAATTCTGATATATGGGCCGATATCTCTCAATTCCTGCCTCAGAAGGTTTGCAGGCTCCTGGAACAATCTTCCATTACGTCTTAGGTAAAGCTGATTGACTGCTTCTGCAGTATTCTCATAATCAAGGAAAAAGACAACATACTGCGCAACGCCGTATGTCAGAGAATAAACATTTAATGCGTCATCTCCTTCAGGGAACAGCTGATGTACTTCATCATACGTAAAAGGAAAAACTTCGAGGATCTCATCAAACCTTCCATACAGAGGTTTTCTGTCATCACTGATCTGTTCCTTCATAAAACTCTTATTCGAACCCATCAGAATCAGTTTGTTTTTACCAAGACCATGATCAATGATCCATTGAAACTCACCGACGGCAGAAGGATGTTTACTGACGATATACGGGAATTCATCGATGATAAACAGATATTGATCAGAACCTGTTTTATTCAGATAAACGAACAGATCCCTGAATGTCTTCAGTGAATCGATAACCGGATCTTCTCCAATCGTACTGATCACAGTTCTTTTAAAATCAGAAAGAGCCAGATGATAGTCTGTATTCGGATCTGTCACCTGAAAATAGACACAATTCTCTTTATTTTCGATAAACTTCAGGACAAGGGTTGTCTTACCGGTTCTTCTGCGGCCGTATACAGCCATTGCACGCGTTCTTTGATTTGCATAAAATCGTTCAATCTGCTCCAGATCTTTTTCACGAAAGTAAAATGTCATTCGCATCACTTCCTTTCACAATCAGTATAGCATATATCAGTTTTAAAAATGGCAGTTTTAAAACTGTCATTTTTAAAACTGATAATGCTGCCCATGAAAAAAGGAAGCACTGAATGTATCAATGCTTCCGGTGTTATTCAACCATCGTACCGACTTCTCTGAGGCCAAGCAGGAATGCTTTCCTGACAGCTTCATTGCGGTTGGTGACGCCTAGTTTTCTGTAAATGTTTTTGTTATGGAATTTGATTCCTGAGTAGCTGATCTCCATGATGTCACAGATTTCATCCGCATTCAGTCCTTCGCAAAGCAGATGAAGAACTCTGCGTTCTGTTCTCGTCAGAGGTTCTTTCAGCTCATCGACTGTTTCCAGATAATTCGGGAAGTTTTCAGCCATCTGGCGTGTCAGTCTGATCAGTTTTTCATAATATGATTTGCTGACTGAAGACGGTCTGACGCTTTCAATAAGCGGTTTGGCCGCACTGCCCTGGTCTGAGATCAGATGATAGAAGCCAAGTTCGCAACACTTTTTCATAACTTCCGAAATCACTCTTTCGTATTCCGGCTGCTTCATGCGGTATAAGACGATTGCTTTGTAAAGCATGACCTCATAATATCCGTAAACACGATCATACATTTCCAGGAATGTAAGCATCCGTTCGATCAGATCCATAGCCGCATCAAACCTTCCCATGATGATATATCCGCGGATCTTGCCGATCATGATACTGCGTTCAAGGAATGTGAAGCCTCTTCCTTCATCTGGAGTTGTTTCCATCCAGGCGCTGACGCTTTCACGATTTGAATGAAGCTGATCAACCCATCCGTATAAAGCATCGATATTCCTTAATAACAGATCATTCTTTGCATCAACCGCTTTCTTGCGGATTCCTTCAAGAAGTTCTTCTGCTCTCTGCTGATTGCCGTTAAACAGAAGAAGATGCACACTGACACCGACTGATGAGAAACAGCCTGCAAAGCTGTCATCAGAATCAGCGATCATATATCCCCGATCAAGCAGTCTGTGAATTTCAAAATCATCAAGAGTGTCTTTTTCATAGCCGATCTCGGCTCTCAGAATATCCACCACCGCACCGGATGCTCTGCCTTTGAGCACCTTCACCATTTTTTCGCACATGGCAATCAGCTTAGCTTCATCCTTTGAAGCTTCACAGAAATCCAGTGCGCCATGAAGAACCGTCGGCATCATATCGATATATTCTTTCGGCACTCCGTTTTTACAAGTAAGAAATTCATTCAGGACATTATCAATTCTTCGTTCAATATCACGGTTTCCCCGATGCGGCATCATCAGATCGAGGAAAAGAATCTTCTTTTTGATCTGGAGCTTTATATCAGGATCTTCCTCTTTTTCATAGAACGACTTCAGTTTATCAAACCAGTAGTCCGCTTTTGCAGGCTTGATTCCGAGAGATTCAGCCATTGCCATTGCAGCAGTCAGAGGCCATGATTTTTCGATATCTTTTTCTTCAAGCGATTTATAGAAACCGATCAGCTTATTGACAGATTCCGCATTGATACTCTCTTTGGCTGTTTCTTCCAGAAGATCATAGAACCTGCTGTCCGCATGCGCTGTTTTCAGGCATGAAAGTGCTGTGCGGATATTGCCGTTTCTGCGGTAAAATTCAGCCGCTCTGCAAAGATTGTCTCTGTGTCTTTCCTCGCTCCAGAGAATCTGTCTCTTGTGACGGAGATAATCAATATAGGAATCCATCAGCTGAACGCCTGCGCTTGAGAATGTCAGAATATATGCATTCTTCTTCTGAATGGAATCCACCAAAGGCCGGCAGTCAAGACCGTCATTCAGTTCACGGGCAAGCTCAAACGGGAAACTGGGAAACCAGCTCATTGCGAGCAGGAAATCCGATTCCTGCTCAGTCAGTTTACCTAGCAGTTCCCGGTCCAGATATGTATGGTAATTGATTCTTGCGAATGTGTTGACTTCATTCGAATAAACACCGGTATCTTTCATATAGAAAGCAATGCTGTAAAGAACAAGCGGATTTGAACGCGCATCCTCAAGTACTTTAAGCATTTCTTCTTCAGGCGCTTCTACACCTGCATTGACCAGGAATTTGAAGACACCTTCTTTGGAAAGTCTCATATCTCTGTGATCGGCAAGAATCATCTCATCATCAAAAGCCTTGGAAATCAGCCAGGCAGGCCGGGGAGCACGTGAAAGGAAGATCATCTGTTTATCTGAATTTGCCAGCATATCCAGAATATATTTTCTGCTGTTTTCATCTTCCAGATAGGAGACATCATCAAAAATCACCACTCTGCCTCTGATTTTGGCAGGCAGTGTTTTCTGCTCAATGTATCCTTCCGAGCAGTCAATTGTACAATGTGAAATTCTGCGGTAGTAATACTCTACTGCAGCTGTTTTTCCGCATCCGATCGGTCCGTTGATAAAGATTGGATGATGTTCTTCGTCTGCCTGTTCCAGCAGATTCAGTATATTTCCTGTTTTGATATACTTCACAACTACATTCCCCCTAAGCAGTGTCAAGTTGTTTTACGCAGGATGATTCCAAGTAAAACTGTGTTCAGATTGATTATATAGAAAATTAAGAAAGCGCTTTTCAAAAACGTCTATCCTTTTGGATAGCAAGTCTTTATTAATCTGCATTTTTTCATGAATGCATATTTATTTTCATAATTTGTTTCATATTTTGGGAGTTTTTCTTATAAAGACGGCAAATATATGAAGAAATTTTTATGTAATTATAGTTACATATGCCCAATATTGAACGAATCAACCATCTTTTTTCACTCTCCAAAAGTACAGGTCACCTGCATACAGAAATCATAAATCAATGCAAGAATTCATTTAAATATCGAAGTTTTTCTGAATCAGGCGTGTAGATCTTTTTCCCGATTTTCATCGCCTCTTTGCTGATATTAAGCGCTTCTTCCTTCCGGTTCAGGGCAATGCAGTTTCTGATCTTCAGAACAAGCTGATCGAACAGAGACGGATTGACATCCCCGTGGTATGTCGAATAAGCTTCCAGATTTTCTTCCGTCATTGCAAGAGATTCCCGATACCGTTCAAGATGATACAGAACTGCAGCTTTTCTTGACGAAGCTCGCAATACATCCGGATCATGCGGCTGATAGATCAAGATCAGAATTCCATAAGCTTCATCGATCAGCTTTTCAGCTTCTTTATATTCTTTCATCTGCATCTTCACATCAGCCAGTCTCAGAAGGCTGCCGGCCGGGCTCTTTTTTGTCTGTCTGTAATCATTCAGCCATGATCTGCCTTTCAAAACAGCTTTCTCTGCATACTGCAAGGCAAGATCAATATCATTCTGTTCCATGCATTTTTCATATCGGGTCGAATAAGCTTTTGATATATTTTCCAGCAACCCGCAGAACATCGCCTTCTGATCAATTGTTTCGATCTGAATATGTTCAAAGATATCTTCTGCTTTCAACAGCCACTCCAGCGCATGGGACGATTCTTCAAGTTGCGGATTGAAGAGACTTGTCCATCCGATTCTATACGCAGCTCTGCCTGTTTCAAAAGCATAATATCCGTCATGTTCATTACGGTAATCAAATAATTGTTTGCCGAATCTGATTGCCTCCTTCGGATATCCCGAATAGCCGAGCAATACTGTATATGTCTGTGCAAATCTGATGTTTTCATCATTGACTTCGCCAAGCTGCTTCATGATATTTCCGGCAATGATGCAATACTGTTCCTTTTCAGCTTTCGTGAAATGCCATGAATTCTCATTGGCAAGACTTTCAGAGATCTTTTCAAGAAACGGATTAATATCGGTCGAGTCAAACGACCGCAGGTATTCAAGAACTTTGCATACAACCGGATGTAGAGTGATTCCGTCATGATTGCGGATAATCCATCCTCTCTTTTCAAGAGAAAGAATATTTCTTGTATTCGGAAGATCCGCCCATTTTTTAAAAACCATGGCAGGCACACTGCCCGATGAAATCAAAGACAGATATTTCAATACCTTCTGTTCTTCTTCATTGAAATCAAAGATCCCGAACATCCGGATCAGATTCATATAAGCTTCATCTGTTTCACCTTCATTCATTGATACCATCTCATTCAATGATGAAATACCCTTCTTGCTTAATGACTGAAGCATTTCCGACGGTGTTTCACCGCTGTTTTCCATATGATGGGCAAGGAGTGTCACAGTATATGTATGACTCTTTACCGATCTGATCAGTTTGTACAGATCAGGATCATCCCGTTCAACGGCATATCCCTGATAATGATTCATAAAGATATCAAGCAGAGCTTCTTTATCTTCAATCTCTTTCACATGAATGGATGCATACTCTCTGGAATAGTCATATTGGGTTGTAAAAAGAATGCGATATCTGCCGTTGATGAACTGCCTCAGATTTTCATCATAATCAGTATTGAAATTATCAATGATGATCAGCGTTCTGCGATCGGATGATTTGCGTATGACATCGAGCTTTCTTTTATAATATTCGTCATCTGTCTCTCTGACTCCGTCTTTTGAAAGTCTCGAAAGAGCCGGTCTTATTTCAAAAGGCATTTCTGAAATCATCAGGTCTTTCAGGCTTCTGTCATAAACTGCAAAGACAATCACATCATATTCATTCTGATGCATTGCCGCATACTGCCTTGCGATTTCTGTTTTTCCGATTCCTCCGATTCCGTACAGAAAGATCACACGGTTTCCTGATTCAAACAGGTCATCAATCCGTTCCAGATATCTGTCACGCCCGCAAAAACCGGGCTTTGCGAAAACAGCAGGAGATGAGATCAGTCTGTATGCTTCAGTTTCCTGCTGCCGCAGTGAAGAAACTCTGTTTGTCATCTGATATTTCTTCAATAACAGGCTGACATAATTGCCGAACAACGCTCCAAGACAAAGCCATACCCAGCATTCAGAATTGTTTCCGTTCTGATCAAACTCTTGAATCACATCAAGCAATGAATCATACACATTCCGTTCAAAGGAAAAACCGTCCGTTCTTTTCATTGTGCAGAAATAATAAATATCATCGTCACGGCATTTTTCAATCAATTGCGACATCCATACATTGATTTCATATTTCTGCTCATCATTCAATGATTCATCATGAATCTTCCTGAGATTGGAAACAATCGATCTGTATAAAGATTCATCGGTGCTCATCTCCATGGCAGCTCTTCTTAACATATTCTGAGCAGACGAATAGTTTTTATATGATTTTTCATTTCTGCTGTTTCCCAATAAACAGTCTTCAAGAGCATTGATCTTCTGCTTGTAAGGCCCGTAATTCGAAAGGACTCCCTGTTTTTTCGGCGCATGGATATAGCATTTTTCATAATCATATTCCGCATCATCCTTGAATGATTCCTTCACAAAAAGACCCGGAAAAAAATATTCCAGAACCTGCAGTTTGGATAATTGCGCAGCGACTCTGTTATTCACCAGAATCACTCCGCCGATGTCCAGGTACTTTTTGACAAAGTTGATCATTCTCAAAGGGAACAGATCATTGTAGTAAAGTTTGAATGCCATACGCTCTCCAGGCAAAATATATCACGTTGAATACATGAAATTTCAGACAGCCAACATTTCAGAAACATTTCGGTCTATACAAAAAGTATATACCGATGATGAATCCGATGAGAATACCTAAAAATACGATTCTGGTCTATGGTTTATGTGTGAGCATCACCGCCCACAGAAGCATCTGTTCCATCATTCAGGAATATCAGACAACAACGATCACAGAAATACGGGGGAATCATGACATCATAATCAATAAAGGACAGATAATGCCTTTTATCATGTCCCGATTAATCCCGGAAAATCATCGCCCCTTTCATTGCCGTCATTGAGGCGGCTTTTTATATGTTTTCCACATTTCTGTACTTATGTTCGGGCAAAGGTCAAACATGAACATGCCAAAATCAGAACGTTAACAATAATAACAGCAATACGCTTAGTAAATTGAGTATTTGCAATCGTATATGCATAATCAGTAACATATCCATAGACAATGAGCAATCCTCCTGCTATCATGTTATCTGCATGAACCGGAGGTTTTAATTTATGAAGCACTTATCAACAAAACTGCTTGCAGAGACAGTTGAAACAAAAAGAAAATCAATGAAGATGACACAGACAGATCTTTCAAAAGAAACAGGGATCAACCGTGCTCTGATATCGAGAATTGAATCAGAAGACTTTATTCCTTCTGTCGATCAGCTTTTATGTCTTTCCGAAATTCTCGGATTCAATATCAATGATCTGTTCGTCAATGAACAGAATGAGCAGACAGAAATCAAAAAGAGTTATCAGATTGCTGTCGCAGGAACAGGTTATGTCGGTCTCTCCCTGGCAGTCCTTCTTGGCCAGCATAACAATGTCACTGCCGTGGATATCATTCCTGAAAAAGTCGAGAAGCTGAACAATTACATATCACCGATTCAGGATGAATATATTGAAAAATATTTAAGAGAGGCAAAAGAAGGCAGAAGAACATTGAATCTGACTGCCACACTGGACGGTACATCTGCATATGCCGATGCTGACTTTGTCATTGTCGCAGCACCGACAAACTATGACCCCAAGCAGAATTTCTTTGACTGCTCAGCTGTCGAAGCAGTCATTCAGGCTGTCCTTGATGCGACAAAAGACAGAGATGAAAAGCCGGTCATCATTATCAAATCTACAATCCCTGTTGGCTATACAAAAACAGTCAGACAGAAATTCAATTCAGACAACATCATTTTCAGTCCTGAATTCCTGAGAGAATCAAAAGCACTCTATGACAACCTTTATCCGAGCCGCATCATTGTCGGCTGCGATGAAAAGACTGAAGAAGCAGCACACACATTCGCCGCACTCCTTCAGCAGGGTGCGATCAAAGATCCGATTGATACATTGTTTGTAGGTTTTACTGAAGCAGAAGCAATCAAGCTCTTCGTCAATACATATCTTGCATTAAGAGTCTCCTACTTCAATGAACTTGATACCTATGCAGAAGTCAAGTCACTCAATACAGCAGACATTATCAAAGGCGTATGTCTTGATCCAAGAGTCGGTGATTACTATAACAACCCTTCCTTCGGCTATGGCGGATATTGCCTGCCCAAAGACACCAAACAGTTACTTGCTAATTATCAGGATGTTCCGGAAAACCTCATTGAAGCAATTGTTCAGTCCAACCGCACAAGAAAAGAATTTATTGCGGACAGAGTACTGCAGAAAGCTCAGTATTACAGCTACACAGACAGCAGCTATGACTCCGGCAAAGAAAAGCCTGTGACTGTCGGTGTTTACCGTTTAACAATGAAATCCAATTCAGATAACTTCAGACAGTCTTCCATTCAGGGAGTCATGAAGAGAATCAAGGCAAAGGGAGCCAATGTGATTATTTATGAACCGACTCTTGAAAACGGCACAACCTTCTTCGGCTCAATGGTTGTCAATGATCTGAAGAAATTCAAAAAACAGTCTGACTGCATCATTGCCAACCGCTACGACAAATCACTTGATGATGTTGAAGAGAAAGTCTACACAAGAGATCTGTTCAGAAGAGACTGATCTGCTCAAATCATATGAATAAAACCACATCAGTAAAACACGAACATCTGAATTACATTGATGCCGCAAAAGGCGTATTGATCTGTCTGGTGATTCTCGGACATGTTTTCATGAAGTATGAAATCATGCGGTTCGCATTCACTTTTCATCTTTCTTCATTCTTAATTATCAGCGGCATTCTGATCTTTCATGTCAGAAAAACAGAACGGTCCTTATTCAGAAATATCATTGATGCAATCTATGTCTTCATCATCCCGTATATTTTCTTTGAAACAATCGGTGCATCATTGAAATACTTCAGCGGCACAGAACTGTCAATTCACAAATTGGTTTATGACTCATTGACAGTCAACTGTCATATCGGTGCTGACTGGTATCTACCCGCTGCGTTCTTTGCAGAAATCATATTCTACACAATCGAAAAAATACCGGTACATAAGTTCTTAAAAATACCGGTATACATTGCTTCATTTGCGGCAGGAGCTCTGTTACCGAGAGAACCTTTCTCATATATTTTTCTGGACAGAATCCTGATTTCACTTGCATTCATCGCAGCAGGATATTATCTCTATGATCTTTATACATCCGTTCACTGGTGGCTGATCATTCTCTCAGCAATCACAGTCTATGAATGTACCATACATAACGGATTTGTTTCTCTTTACAGAATCAATATCGGCAATCCTCTTCTTTATCTGACTGGTGCACTTTTCGGAGCTTATCTCTGTATCAGTCTCTGTCACCTGTTCCCTTCAAAAGTATTGCAGATCATCGGAAAGAACAGTCTGATTCTGATGGGAACACATCAGAATTTCATAAATTATCTCAATGTCGATTCACTCTCACTTCTGTTAATCATCTGCATTATGTCCATACCGCTTGTTGCCTTGATCAGAACATTCCTTCCGTTTTGTGTGGGTATCAGGAAGAAAAAGAATCTCAGCATCGCTTGATTGCTGAGATTTTTTACTGAAAATAACAGATCAGTCCATATATTAAGCTGATGATCAAAACAGTAGAATAAATGAATGCAAAAATCTTAGGAATCCGTTTTTCACTGTCCGTGAAGGAAACATATTTCCTGTTATTGAGTTTATCGCTCATGACTTTCCATTCTGAGTCATAAAGCAATACGGGGAGCTGCTCCTCCAAAAGTCTGATCACTTTCATCTTCGCGCTGTTCAGCATACCGTAAGATTCCAGAATACTAATCCATGACATGTCCAGAATAATACCGACAATGCACATGAATACAAGCACATAAATTTTTGCCGGCATTTCCACAAGCCCCATTACAACACCGACAAGAGTTACCATCGCGCCGTTCACGGAAATATAAAAGGAATTGACAGTCTGTCTTCTTGCGACGAGATCTTCGGATGTCTTCTGAAAAAGCTTGTACTGATCCAACAGTTCGCCGCTATGACTTTTTCTTTCATCTGACTGCATTGTTTTATATTTGTCAGAAAAGATATTGTAATAGCCTTTGGCGTAATTATCGATCCGCTTTTTAACTTCAGTAAGGTCCTGCTGCTCTGCGACAGGCCGTTTCTGTTTGGTAAAGCGATCAACCGCAGTCAAATATTCCGGCATCGCATAATCGCCAAGATTAATTACCATAAGCTGTTTATTGTATTTCAATGCCTGCTGTACTTCCCACCCCATGGTTTTCTTCTTTTTCTGATCACACGAATCCGATCCGATCACAACAAGCACCATCTGCGCCATTTTGATAACTTTCAAAGTATCCTTTTTCCAATCAGATTCTTTTCCTGATTTCAAAGTAAGAATGTTGGCATTTCCGTCACCGTTTGGATACAGAGATTCGCCCTTTATATCAATTTTACCTTCCAGAAAAGGTGCAATAAAAGTTTGAACACGGTCATAATCCTTTCCTGAATGAACAATAAAAACGTCAATCATAGAATTGATCCCCTTTCGGTTTTTTCATTCCTAATCATATCTCATTGTTTCAGCACTTGCAGAATTTCTTATTTCTATTCTTTTCCTGAGATGGCTCAGACATTCAGACCATGTCAGACACTGTGATTGACGAAGCAGAAACCGACAAAGCTTTTATATGCATTACATCGAAAATGACATCATGCGAGTATGAAAATGATAGAATGTATCGACTCAAAGGCTGTTTTACAGCGAGGATGATCCGCTGATCAATTACTTAAAGAAAGTCTTATGAAATAAGATCGCAGCTGCGATTGCGGAAGGATGTTTCAGTCAGGAAAAGCATAACTTCCTGCCGGCAGCACAAAGGATGAGATGAAACACGCTTGACGCAAAATCAGGAAAGGAAAATATCCGTCAGTTTATAAAGAAGATGGAAATGCATCGCAATGGATTGCTATGATTACAACCTACGGGATGATTGTTTTACAAAAAACCTGACCACACCAGCAGTTAACACGACAGGAGAAATGATATACCGAAATTCTGTACAAAATGCGGCTCACCGCTGGAAGAAGCCCAGAAGTTCTGCCGCAAATGCGGAACCGCGGTCCGTATTGAAACAAAAACCGAAAAAGTACAATTATCTGAAGATCCAAAAGAGACACCGGTTTCCATAGAGGAACCTGTACAGGAAGTACCGAAGGAAACCAAAGCAGATTTCGCAGCTGTTGTTTTGAAGGCTGAACATCTGAGGCGCAGAAGGAAAAAGACCAGAAAATAGATATTCTTCAGCGTTATTACCCAAATGCGTGGAAAGAATTTGAGAAAATGCTGGAACAGATTGCGATTAATTGAGGAGGCAGCTTATGAAATTCGGTTTTGATTATACGATTGATGAAACAGATATCGAATATTTCCGAACACATGAAGAATATATAAAAAGATTCGGCAACGGCGTCCCTGTGGAAATGCTGCCGGCATATATCAAAAGGATGAAATTCTCGCGGCAATGAAACAGTACCCGGAAGAAGGTGAAAACCGTATTCCGGAGATACTGAACGTGGAATTTAATCGTAATGCGCTTTATTAAGAAGAACCGGAAACAGAGAACAAAGCTGATTCATTCTCGCTTCTGCATCTGCATTCTGGAAATACCAACTGTTGCCTTGATCAGAACACTCTTTCCGTTTTGTGCAGGTATCAAGAAGAAAAAGAATCTCAGCATCGCTTGATTGCTGAGATTTTCAGTCATTTGCGCAAGAATCATACAACTACCTGTATACGACGGACTTTTGAGTACGGTCCGTCGGAAATAAGAAGTACGGCGCATCGGTTATTTAAAGTATGCTGCGTCGGTTAAAAAAAGATGGTGGCCTTCCGCTATTCCTCAAGCATGTTGACAACGAGCCTCCATTCCCATTGCCCCCTAATGAATGAAGGCGTTGGAAAGATCAATAATCTTCGATCACGCCTTCACAAAAGCGTACAAGGGGAATGCTCATTATCAACACGCTTTCCGGCATATGCTCAGGCCTTCTTAGCTGTTAGAGAGATCGATTTAAAGTATGCCGTCGTACCGTACTTTAAATCTCCGACGGAGCATACTTTTAATGTCCGCTGAGGCATACTTTTAACTCCGTCGCACCGTACTTTTGTACCCGTCGTATGCAACTACCAAAATGCGCCATTTTGTAGTACTTATTTTTGCTATTGCTACTATATTTTAGTAATTACTTTGGTTAAAAGAGATTTTGAGATCTTTTTCCGTTATATTTAATCAAACAGATATCTGTATTTACGTTTCTGCTCACGAAGGATGCTCAATACCCGTGACTTGGTTTCCTCATCATAATTTGTCTCTGATTTGAGAATCTCAAGAATATTATGATCCGAAAATTTAAAATGAATCTGAACACCGTATACAGCTTCAGCTGTTTCAGCCTGCTTTTCAAGATCGGTTGAAAATGTCTTTCCCTTAACACAGCCAATTAATTCATAAAGATCCTGACCAATTGGATAATCGATTTTTGTATCCGAAAGCAAACATGCCCCATGATCGAAAAACGGAGAATATCGAAACTCACCTCTTTCATTCTGAATCAAGGCAATGTTATGAAAGTGGCGGTCTTCATTCTGAAACAGCATATCAACTTCCATCATTTTGCAAAGATACTCACCAAAGTCACTTAAACCTGTACATTCAACGACTTTATCAACCAGGATTTCCATTCTTTCCTTTTCATCCGGAAGACCCCAGAGATACATATACAGATCGATACCGTAGATATCCAGAAATAATCTGTTCAATGTGATCAATCTTTCATCAGATCCGAGAAAATTCCGGCTGATGCAGCCGTTATAAACAGAATACTTGTATCTGATCTGCTCAGTGTCATAGTCAATATACTCAGATTCTTTCAAAGAAGAAAATGACAGCAATTTTGATACGATGCTTTCCACCAACCCTTCATAGCCGAGATAATCTGCCTTGTACCAGTTTTCATCCACATGCCATTTCAATTGGTTGCCTTTTGATGATTCTCTTTCATTTTTGAATAATGCATAATCTGTCAGGTCAATCATAAGCCTCTCTCGATCTCGATCCGAAATGAATCATCAGCCATTTTACCCTCTGTTTTCTGGATAATCAAAAGCGGATCGTAATAAGGAATATCAAGCTGATTCAGTTCTATTTTCATCTTGTCCCTGCTTTCAGGAAAACATCTGCTTCTCAGAAAATCCATATATTCTTCAAAGCTTGGATTTAGATTTCTTCCGAAAGCACAATGCAAAGTATCTGAGGTATAATTCCGTATCTTTACAATTCTCCGGATCAGATTTACATCGATGATTGTACAAAGAATATTCTTGTAATAATACTTCAGCCGCAAAGGATATTCTTTTTTGTTTACAGTGTAGTAGTCCACAGTCTCCGGTCTTTCCCAAAGCAGCCTGCATAGCATGACAATCGGCCCGCTGACAGGCTCTTTTGAAATTTCCCATTTTGCGACTGTTTTAGGTGAAACCCTGATCAATGCCGCAAATTCCTTCTGTGTCATGTTCAGCCTTTTTCTCAACTCTTTGATTTCATCACTTGCGATCGTTTCAGAAAATGCATATTCTCTGTTTCTATTATTTTTCATAAAATCACCGATGCCAATTAAATGCTATATTTTAGTATTTATATTCATATTATATTACTATATTTTAGTACTTTCAATTGTTTTTCGTCCATTCGGTAAAAGAAAGCCCCCATAGAGAGCTTCCTTCATCATTCAGCATATTCATGCATTTCCGGACCGTCTGCCTTGATCAGCTTACCAATCAAAACAAATCTGCCGTTAGCAACATCATAAGAACACGTACTTAACAGCATCATCTGATCATCTGCAGTGATTGTTTCTTCAGATACAAATGTTGACCGCTGTACAAATCCGCTGACATAGTTCAGATAATCCTGATCATCAGAGAATTCAAATTTCAGATACCCGCCGGTGCCGGTTGTTTTATATCCGGCGACCGGATACATATCATATTCCCCGTCCGGCGTATGAATCATGATCACTTTATGTGAGTCATAGTATTCCTGTGATTCATAGTTTTCAATTTCCGCAAACATCAGCGGTTCATCCAGCATATGATGGCCATAGAGAACGGTATTGCGGTCATTGAATCCTCTCTGATTTCGGTAATCCACAAAGATTGTGCCTGCTTCATTGTAATTCCCGTCAATCAGATGTCTGAGATACTGATCGTTGTTAACGCCATGGGCAACCGGATAATCAATGGAAGATCCTTCCATTTCAATCCAGGCAACGACATTTTCATCAATTGCCTTCAATGCTTCCCAGTCAATATCTTTTCTGGGTTTATAAACATCCCTTTTTTCTTCATCAATTTCAGGTGTCGGTACAGGTTTTACAACTGTCTGGTTTCTGATATCTTCATATGACTGTTTTGCAACTGCATACTTCTGACGCTCCTTCCAGAGATTATATCCGGAAAATAAACCGACGCAGATCGCAATTACGAGAATCACATTGCTGAATATTCTGACTGTTTTTTTCTTAAGTCTTCTTTTTGCCATTCAAAAAACTCCGATAACAATCATAAACATGTTCACGAACTTCATCAAGTCAGGGGAACCGTTCTTAAGAATTCTGCCTGATTCTGCCGTCTTCAAGTTCAAGATGTCTGCTGCAGATATTCAATGCGGCTTTTCTGTGCGTTACGATCAATACCGTCTTGTTTTTCAATTGCCTGATATGATCAAGGACTCTTGCCTCGGTCATCTCATCAAGCGCACTTGTCGATTCATCAAGAAGAAGCACCGGTGCATCGTTATAGACAGCTCTGGCTATTGCAATTCTCTGAATCTGCCCTTCCGATAACCCGCCGCCGTTTTCTTTCAGGACAGTCTTTACTCCTTCCGGAAGCTCATTGATAAAGGATTCTGCATCTGCAATTCTCATTGCCTGTTTCAGCTTTTCTGTATCAAATTCCTGATTAAAGACAATATTCTCTTCGATTGTTCCGGAAAATAAAGCATTTCCCTGAGGAACATAAGCAAACAGGTTTCTGTAAGAAGCCTCATTTGCATCATTTCCGTCAAACAGAATCTGACCTTCATCAGGCTGATAGATCCCCATCATCAATAAGAAGATCGTACTCTTCCCGCCGCCCGAAATGCCTGTCAAAGCAACTGTATCGCCTCTGTTGATTTCAAATGATACATGATCCAGTACAAGATCACGATCATATTGGAACGATACATCCTGAAATGAAATCGTATTGAACTGACTGACTTCGTTCTGTGAGATAGTATCATCTTTAAACTGATCAGATTCCATCAGTCTTTCCGTGCTCGCTGTCACCTCGAAAATCCTCGTCATGACACCGGACAGCTTTGCAATCGGTGACTGAATCTGATTGACCAGCTGCAATACCGCCATGAGTGTTCCATAGGTTGTTAATCCGAGTAAAAGCTTCCTGCCGCCATAAATCAAAGCAATCACATAGCCGAGTCTGAATGTCAGCGAAAACAATGTATTTGTCAGGATCGCAAAGATTCGCTTCTTAAGATTTGCATTTCTCTGATCCTCCTGATAAACATTCAGGCGTTTAAGCATAAACCGATGCGCTGCGAATGACTTGATGATCAGAATGTTTTCAGATAATTCCTGAAGAAATGAATGTACCGTATCTTCTTTTTTCTGTGACTGTATATGAAGAACCTTATATTTCTTTCTCAGCACTTCAATAACAACAATCATCAATATTCCCGTACAGAGATAGACACCCGCAAACATGGACTCCAGCATCAGCAATGCCCCGCATGCGAACAGAAGCCTTGCAATCATTCCCACTGTATTGGGAATGATATTCGTGCATCCGGATGCGACTATTCTGACATCGGAGAACATCCTGTTGATCCATTCACCGCTGTGATACTTTCTGACTTCTTCATAGCTCTTTTCCATCTGATTTTTCATCAGATGTTCTCTCATATTCATGGAGACCGTTGAGCTGACATATTCTGTTTCATACTGAAGGAATGCATTCAATACATATTGAACCAGAACAATCCCTGCCAGAAGAATACTGTAACGGATAAAGAGATGTTCCGATGCGGAAGCCGCATCGATGACATTTCTTGTCATCAAAGCAAAATAAACACCCAGCATGGATATGCAAACATCCCCAATCGTCAGAATCAATATTCTGAAACGCTGGGGTTTCGTCATATTCCAAAGCCAGGTGTACTCTTTCCGTTTCATATGTATATGGATTATTGTCTATCTTTTGGCAGTTTCCATCAAGCCAAAAAACGTCTTTGCAGACCGGATTTACGGTTTGCAATCTGATTTATCTCTTATCTCAGATCATAAAGGGCATCCCGAAAACGGGATACCCTCTGTATCTGTGTTACTCTGCCGGTTGCTGTGCTGCGAAGTATGCTTCTGTATTGACCCAATAGAAGTACAATGCCTTACATACATCGACAAGCCTGGTTTCGTAGCTTGCTGAATTTTTGATGATGCTTCTCACATAGCTTAACGGATAATATGTAATGCTCTGTGTTTCTGTTTCATCATGATTGGTGATTGTGATATTGATTGCTTCATCCAGATCTTTCGCTGCCGCTCCCTTGAGCTGTGCATAATATGTATTTGAAAGTCCTTCCGCTGCAGTCAATTCAACATCTGCATCATCTGCTTTGATCACATATTCATCAATACTATGACCTGCATCAACCGTGAAGTATGCCTTCACTCCTGTATCGGATTCCAGTGACAGTGAGATACTGCTCACGGTGATTCCTGTCACACTTCCTGTTCCTGCTGCCTTGAACTGTTCCAGATCTGCCGGGTCTACTGTACCGAGTGCATCAGGTGCTTCCATGCCTTCAGTATTGTATTTGAAATTGATCTGGGCATACTTGCCGTATGTATCCATCGCATTGACCAGATTCAAAAGCTCTGTAAGATTCGAATAATTCTTTCTGACTGATTTGAAGTAATTCTCGACTGTATATGTAAAGGTTCCATCAAATGCCGCTCCGTTGGATTCGAACTGCTTCAGATCTCCGGCTTCATTTTCAACTCTGACTGTGATCGGATCTCTCATTTCCTTCGCTGCTGCGAGTGCTGTGAATCTTAACAATCCGTTTTCATCCGCTTCAGCATTTTCTGCACTGAATCTTTCTGTATTTTCATTCAATGTGAATGAAATATATGTATCTGATCTTTCCTCTTCAGGAATATCAAATGTGAAGTTCACTCCGATATTGCCTGTCAGTGTCAGGGATACTGCTTCAAGTGTGATCGGACCTGTTTCTGCAGGTGTTTCCGCAACAATTGCATATGTTGAGAATTTGTCTGTTTCAAAGATCACAGAGTTTCCGTCTTCACTGAGAGTGCACTCCAGTGTTTCTGCTTCGCCGTTATGGATTCTGATCACCCTGATGATACGGGTTTCGTTCATTGCTGCTGTGAGATTCTCACTGAGCGGAATTAAAACAGTTACAGGTTCACTGGTTGAGGAGATGCTGCCGGTTCTGATCCCGTTCACATATACAATGAGCCTAATATCATGCCAGTCAATCACTGCATCATCATTGACTTCATTCATAATCAGTTCAGTCTCATAAGCATCCGGTTCAATCGTACTCTCTTCAATTTCCACAGTAATGGACATACCGTTAGCTCGTGCTTCTTCAATGATTGCAGGCATTGATTCCTCGTTGAACAGAATTGTATCCAGATAATTAGCTGTTCCGTTCAGAAGTTCTTCCAGATTCAGAAGGTCCGCAATCTTGGCAACATATTCGCTTCCGTCAATGTTCAGATCTTCTTCCTCAACAACAACGACAAACTCTTTTATGAATTCTTCTTTGAGTTCATATCCGGGTTTTATTGTAAGAACAACATTCAGAAACTGATCTTTGCTGATAATATCGCCGTTCTGCATCTGCTGACCGTCATCCGCAGTTACCGAAATATCACAGCCGATATAGTCTGTGATATACAGACGATGTTTCAGATAATGCCAGACAGCTGATGTCAGTGCAGTATTTCTTGAAGAGATCATTATATTTCTCTGCTCTTCCAGACCGTCAAAATAAACATCGCTCAGACTGCCGCAGCCTTCAAATGCATAAGGTTGCACCGTATTCAATGAGGTTGGAATAGTAATATCCTGCAGTTTTGAACATCCATAGAATGTCCGCATACCGATCGTTGAGATTCCTTCATTGATGACAACATGACTGAGATTTGAACAGTATGTGAAAGCATAAGCCCCCATGTATGTTACGCCTTCCGGGATCACAGCAGTCTGCAGCGATGTGCAGCCATAGAAAGCATATGCATTGATCGCAGTAATTCCTGCAGGCACAACAAGGTCACTCAGCAATTCATCATTGACATACAGATTCCTCGCATTATACACAGGATTGGCTGTTCCGTTTGCAAATGAAATCTTCAGCCAGTCTTCAATTGAATCAATATAAACACCGGTCAGTGATGAATTGGCGCTGAATGCAGAAGAATTGATTCTTCTGAGATTGCTGTTGATTCTGACAGTCTGAATCGAAGTACAGCCATAGAAAGCATATGCATTGATCTCAGTGATATTTTCCGGAATCACGAGATTCGTCAATAAGCTTCCGTTTACATAAAGATTTCCTGCTTCATAAAGCGGATTCGCATAAGTATTTCCGAATTTGATCCTCAGCCAGTGTTCAACACTGTTCACATAAGCACCGGTCAGTGATGAGAAACCGTAATATGCATAGCTGCCGAGTGTATCAACATAGTCATTGATGACAGTCTTTGTGACAGATTCTTTGTGATCAGCCCATAAAGCGGATGACGTATCTTCAAAATCCGTCATTTCTCCGGATCCCATGATTTCAAGAATCGTATCACTGCCGTCTGTATAAACGATCCACTTCTGATAATCACCGCATGATCCTCCTGCTGTTGCAATATGAAGAACTGCATCTGTCAGAGGTGTATTGTTTGAAGAAACGGTTACTGCACTCCAGTCGCTTCCGGTATAGTAAACATCACTCAATGAACTGCAGTTATAGAATGCATATGTGCCGATGGATGTAATTGCCGCAGGAATGAATACCTTTTCCAGGGAAGTACAGCCTGAGAAAGTTCTAGTAGAAATGGATGTCATCGCATTGCTCAATGTCGCTTCTGTCATCGCCGTGCAGTTCTGGAAGACATAGCTGCCGAGTGTTTCCACAGAATCAGGCAGTGAAATATGCGTCAGAGATGTGCAGCTGCTGAATGCATAAAGTGCAATGTTTGTAAGAGTCACAGGAAGTGTGATTTCTTCCAGTGAAGTACAGCCCTGGAAAACATACGAACCGATCTCTGTCAATCCTGAAGGCAGATTCACTTCTTTTAATGATGTGCATCCGCTGAATACAGAAGTAGGAATTGAGGTGACTGTGGAAGGAATATCGATTGCTTCCAATGATTTGCAGTTATAGAACGAATACATTCCGATTTCTGTCAGGCCTGAAGGCAGATTCACTTCCGTCAATCCTGTACATCCGTAAAATGCATTGCTGCCTAATGATGTAACCGAAGACGGAATATCAACACTGCCCAGCGATGTACAGTTATAGAATGCATAGGATTCAATCGTTGTTACAGATGAGGAAATCACAATTGACTGCAATGAGGTCATATTGTAAAAAGCATAACTCTTAATCGATGTGATTCCGGAAGGAATCACAGCATCCGTTACGGGCACATGGTTGATCTGCAGAGATTTTGCATAATAGACAGGATTTGATGTATAACCGCTGAATGCCACGTTCACCCAGGATCCGATATCGCTGATATTGACATTCTGAAGCGAAGTGCAGCCGTTGAATGCACTTGACCCGCTGGCAGTCAATGATGAAGGAATTGTAACGGAAGTCATGGCATTGCAGCCATAGAATGCATATGCACCGATTGAAGTTACACCGCTGTTGATCACAACTTCATTGATCAGATCCTTGAAGTAATTCCAAGGTGCCGGTGATGAAGAAGAAGTATATGCATTCATTGTTCCGGTACCGGAAATATTCAGAATCCCCTGATCATAATCAAATGTCCATGTCAGATTGTCTCCGCATGTACCGGAAAGTGCAATCACTCTGACATCAAGGAAATTCTGCTGAACATATCCGTTATATTCACATGTGATCGAAATAACCGCATTCCCGCCGTTTCCGCTGAAGACAATCTGTCCTTCATCAGTCAGTGAGCTGATCACACCGCTTTCATCATTATTGATTTCAAAGCTTACGCTGTCAGGCTGAATCACATCCTCATAATAATATGCCGTATAGTCAATGAGAGCACTTCCGCTGTCCGATCTGAATGTAAGATCAGATGTCTGAATGGTTATCGGTGTAGCCTCACCGAGAGCGACAGGAACGCTGTCATGGAATTTTGTGAAAGTTACCATATCCTGATCGATGCCGACAACCGTCGCATTTTTTGTCTGGAGTGATTTCAGATAACCCGCTGTGATATATGTGTAATTGATTTTGCTTCTGATCCCGGCTGATCCACCCGGTGACTGAACCAAAATAGTGCTTCCCGGCTCATAATAATATTCTGCACTTTCAACAGTATGATTATGTCCATGCAAAAACACAACATGTCTCTGAATGCCGCCATCAGGATTTCCGCCTGTGGCGACTTCATTCAGTGCATCATTCCAGTAAACTGCGCCATAATTATCCCCGCGCTTGGCATGAATCGGTACATGGCAAAGAACAATAATCGGTGTCCGGGGATCATCAAGACTTTCTGCCCACCTGACAAATTCTGCAGCAGCTTCAGGAGCTGTCCCCATTCTGTTCAGCATGGAATAATATCCGATTCCGTAAATATAATATGCAACGGAACCGTCTTCGTTGTAGCCCGTATAGATCTTTGAAGAAGGATCAGTATACGGACTGGCATACAGATTCTCCGTCACTTTCATGATTCCTGCATCATCGATTGCTCCGCCGTCATGATCAGCCCAGATGATAGAAGTCTGATCCCGGGTCAGCCATGGAAATACTGCAGCGATTTCCTGATAAATCGTTTCAGTGGAATATCCCGGTGCAAAGCCTGAACTTCCGGGACTTGATCCCGCTCCTGTCATATCTCCGATCATACTGACATATTCAATCTGCTCGGGATAAATGTCATTGATACCTGACATTGCCTGCGAGATCGCTGAGGGCTGTGCATGGCGGTCAGATGCGAATGCCAGATAATGAGGTTCATTTTCGATGACAACGGCAAATCCATAGTCTGAATCACTGATTTCCAAATCAGCATCCTGATAAAGATTTTCAGTATTCAGCCCATACCAGTAATTCACTGGTGACCCGTTGAGATCGAAGCCATACAGTACCGTATCATAGGAGACAAGATTGTTTTCTGAATCGTAGTCCTCCCATGACTTGCTCATTTCGATAACGTCATACCCCTTCAAAAAGAGTTCTGAAGGATATCCGACAGATCCGTCATCACAGTTTGTAATATCAGCCAGATAATTTCTGCCATCTTCCATGGTGACGACATTCCACATGTGTCTGCCTGCACCTGTACCGCCGTCCATGAATCCGCTGACCAGTGAGCAGCTGATCATATCGTTGCTGAAAGATGACTGGTCACAGAGATATTTGAACGCTTTGGCATAACCTTCACAGACAACTGTTGTTTCAGGCTGAGAGTCAAAAACATAAATCAGCTGCCAGGGATCGCCATACGGAGTTGTATCATCATCTGCAGCTTCATGATTGTAATCTGTCAGCGTACAGATTTCTGCACGGTAGGCATCGAGCTTTTCATAATCACTCATTGCTGCATATTTATTCACGATATCTTTTGCTGCAGCAGCTGCGTTATGAACTGTTTCTATCACATTTCCGATCTGATATTCACCGGCTGAATAATCTGCAGAAACACTCATACTGACACTCAGAACTGCATCAGTCAGTGTCACCACCCATTCACCGTTCTCGTATGAAGCGCCGTATCTGTATGCACTGCTCGATGAACTTCCGGCTGTGCTGTCATACCAGAACAATTCATATGGATAGTTATTTCTCAGCGTACTCATGACAGCATTCAGATCAATGCTGAGCTTTTCGCTTAAAGCACTTTTGACATCCGGTGCAAATGCACCATCTACAATAATTGCCTCAATACCAAGATCAGCCGCAGTAAACGGGCCGCACATTCCCAGTGAATCCATCGGAAACTCAAAAACTGTGCTTGTCAGAGTTCCATCGGCAATCTCCTGAAGCTTCAGTTCAAGTTCATGATAAAGAGTCTTCTCATAACCGCTGAGATTTGATCCATCCGTAATTGATGAAGACTGGATATCTGCATTTTGATCAGTTTCAGACAATCCGTCGATGTCTTCACTGATACCGAATACATGATTTGTAAATTCAGAAAAAAGCTCTTTTTGATTCGCCTCGTCTTCTGAATCAGAAACTGTCTGATATTCAGAACTGTCTGAGCTTTCAAGATGTAAAGATCCTGCATTTTCTGTCTGCAGTTCTTCTGCAAGGACATTTTCTGTCAGCACATTCAAACACATCAAAGCTGACAAAACAACTGATAAAATACGCTTCATTGGCTGATCCTCCGCATTGATTACAGTAATAAAGTCTACTTTTTCATATCATTAATATCATATAAAAAGCAAAATATATGCATTATTCTATCGGTTTCAAAGCAGGCAGTCAAAAATTTATACTTGCATGCATTGTCACAGTATATTCAGATACAGCACGCCCGTCCCGTTCGAGGTTTCATCCCCTTCTCTTTTACTCATCTCAGCATGATAACGTTTGTATGCCGACAGAAAAAGATGATCTTTGCGGATTTCGATATCCGATTCAAGATCATCTTTTCTCATTCAGGATGATTCAGTTACAAGCTGCATCAGCGCTGCCGTTAATGATTTTGCTGTCTCATCATTATCTGACCGGTTCTTTGATCTCAACAGAATCAGTGCTGTCTATGATATCCACACTGTCAGTTGAATCAAATCCGTATATACGCGGCAGGAACACATGCGTTAAACTTCCTGCAAAAGAAACTGTAATCTGATTATCAGCAACCTCATAATCGGTAATCCACAGCTGCAGTCTGTTTTCTCTGATATATTCCTCTACAGCTTCAATCACATCTTTCAGATGCTCTTCCGAAATAGAGTTGCCATCCCCATATTGCCTCATGATCCGGTGCTCATATTCTTCCAGAGTCAAGACCTTAGAAGGAATTCCTTTTCTGATCAAAGGCTGACTGACAGCAAGTATCAGCAGAACAGATGCAGCACAGATTATTACTTTCTTCTTCAAGTTTCTCCTCCTGTTCTGAATTAATAAATATCAGATTCTGACCAATCAGGCACCGGAATATCTGAATCACTCAGTTTTTGCAGGCAGTGCTTCAGCATCCAGTACAATCTGACCGTTGTTTAAATCACCGGCATAGGAAATATCTGCACTGTCTGTGATTGTATTTCTGATGATCATTTCATTTCCGACAATCGCGAATACATTCCAGTAATCACCATTGCCCTGATCTGTCGGAACATTGAATGTTGTAAGCAGGTCAGCGCCCTGATAGACAGTAATCTTTGCTTCCGAAGCACCGACTGTTCCGCTTCCTGCATAGCGGTAAATGTAATAGTAATACGGACCTTCTGTTGTTCTGTTCAGAGTAATTGTTTCCGGCCCATAGCTTGTAGTATCGTCAACATCGAGATTGCATACTTCCATATCGCCGTCGTATGCATATTTATCACTGTAATAAACATGGAATGTATTGCCGTTTGAGAGCTTGCCGACTACATGAGAATCAAGATCGCTTGGATTTTCTCCCCATGTCAGTATGATTCTCAGACTGTCTCCGGCAGACTCCGGAGCCAGTGCGCAGTTTTGATTGTCGGTTGTTCCGTTCTGAACGATGATATTTGCCCATGCAGAAATGTATCCTTCTTTCTCTGCGCATAAGGTATAGTTGCCCAATGGCAGTGTCGCTTCATATTGTCCGTTGGAATCCGTCATCATTTCAGCGACAATTTCATCTGAATCAGCATTATTCCAGCCTTTTTTAATCGTAACTGCAACATCAGCAATTCCGATTCCGCTGATTGCGTTATAGATCATTCCGGTTGCGACACCTTCGGAATCTCCATCAAAAATTATCATCAGGAATGTTTCCAGATATGTATTTCTGCCCGGATTTACCGACGCAAAGGCAATAAACGGAATATAAAGCGGAGCATAAATCAGGATCTTATACTCGCCTACAGGCAGATTCAAAGAGTATCTTCCTTCTGAATCTGCAACTTTCAGATAATTGTTGCCGTTCCCGACAGCACAGATTACAGCATTTGGAATCGGTGTTGTACGATCTGATGCTTTGCAGACCTTTCCGGACAGTGTACCGGTTCTGTAATCACCGAGTCGATAGTTCTTCGCAGCCGATCCGCCGAAAATCACAGGAGATGTACCTGTTGCATTTTTATTGCCTGTGTGCCATATTTCATCATTAGCTCCGTAGGTCTCTTTTGCCTTGGCTAATGCCTCATTCAAAGTACAGTAATTCCCTGTAGCTTCATTAATCGTCGCAAGATTTTCTCCGACAGCATTCAGCATCAGGATGTTATATTCTGTATATATCTTACCGTTATTTCCTATGACAGCTTCTGCACCTTTTTTCAGGAAAGATTTTGCCAGTACATCATCTACACCGCTGGAGCAGACACCAAGGTAGAAGAATGAATTACCCATATTGCCGCAATATTTATCAATATATCTGGATGTGATCATTGCGTCACCATGTGAGCTTTCAATGATTCTGTCAGCAACACAGTCCTGCTGATACACTCTGTCATTGTTATATCTGTTCCAGTCAAATGATTCTCCGACTACCATAAATGAATGCAGTGTCGAGCTGTATCCGCCATGCCCATGCCATAATACAACCTGGTTATTACCTAATTGTTTAACCCTTTCAAGCGAAACTTCACCATCATCATAGTCATTGGCACTTGAATACTGATAATTGCTGAATGTACGGCCGATTTTACCTGCAGCCTGATCAACGAGTCCCATAACATGATCCAGACCGCTGTATCCACTTAAGCATGGCTGGAATGTATATACACTCATCGAAACATTTGAACCGACAGTATCGTATCCGTTGACATTCGGAGTATAGAAGAGTGTAAGACCTGATGACAGTTTGAAGGTGATCCCGCTTTCATTGACTTCATAGTAGAGAACTCTTCCTTCTTCGTATAGTCCTTTAACGTACTCAAGAACCGCATTCAGAGCATCTTCTGCTTTGTCTTCCGGAACAAACCCGCTTTCATCAACGAATTCAGATTCAATATTGTTTATTTCTTCTTCTATATTCCGATCTTCCTGTGCCTGCTCTTCTGAGATCGGTTCAAAGAATGTCAGTGTAACAGTATTGGTTGTCCGCTCACCGTCAGCAGCATAATACCCAAGCTCTCCCGGTTCTGCAGAATATAAATAAACAAGACATGAATAAATACCGTCACCGGCGATTTCATCACCGTCTGCTCCGTCATCAGTCAGCTGACCGAGAACTTCTGAATCCTTTTCAGAATACAGATAGATTGCATTATCAGAGTACCCTGCTTCTGCTGTGAATGTAACTTCTGTTTCAATACCTGCAATCAGATTTTCAATATCGGATGTCAGAGTGCTGAGAATAGCTGATGGTGCCCTGTTGGCAAATCTGTACAGGAATGTAACAATCATTGCTCTTGTACATTTCTGGCCGACACCGAATCTGCCGGTTCCGTCATTCAATCCGACTGTGATTCCTTCTGATGCTGCCCAGGAGATTGAATTATAGTAGTATCTGCCTGCCGCAACATCAGTGAATTCTTCATGTTCGCCTACTTCTGGATTGTTCGCTGTTCTGTACAGGAAGGTTACACACATTTCTCTTGTGCAGGCCTGACCGACACCGAATCTGCCGGTTCCGTCGTTCAGGCCGACCGTGATTCCCTTTTCTGCAGCCCAGGAAATCGGTGTATAGAACCAGTCTGTCGGCTTTACATCGGTGAATTCCTTATATTCAGTCGGCTCCGGTTCTCCCTGCAATCTCCAAAGGAAGGTAACGATCTGTTCTCTGGTACAGGGATTAGCAGGTGAGAATTTTCCGAAACCGCCTGCCCCGACAGTGATTCCGTGATCAGCAGCCCAGTAAACGGGATTATAGAAGTACTGACTGGAACTTGCTACATCTGAGAACAGTACTCTGATATTGCAGTCTGCTGTCTGTCCGTTCAGAGTTGTAACACTGATCACAGCGGTTCCAAGATCATTTCCGTGAATTGTGCCATCTTCATCAACTGTCACAATTTCCGGATCACTGCTTCCCCAGACAAGTGTCTGATCTGCTTCGGCAGGATAGACAGTTGCCGCAAGCTGTGCAGTCTCTCCTGCAATTACCACGGCATCTTCCGCAGAAATCTCAACGCTTTCCGGTTCTGTAACTTCACTTACCGGTTCTTCGTCATTAACTTCTGTTTCCGGCATGTAGTTTTCCGGTTCTGCCGCCAATTCAGCCGCAGCAGGAACCAGATTGCTGCAAATCAGAACCAATGTGCACATCATACAAACAAATAATCTAAAAAATCTCCTCATGTTAATCCTCCTTCCATTCATGAATAATACTTCGGAATTATTTTAGATATGTTACTTTCTGCTGTTTGTAAACCTGTATATACAGGTAAATCTTTTTGACATATTTTTTCAATATGTTAAAAAGAGCTGAAGCGATCTGTCTGCAATTAGCTGTAGTCGATTAACGTTAAATGATTCAGTGATCATATGCTGTCAATACACAAATCATAGCTGTATTGACCAAGATTAAATTAATTATAAAATTCTCCTGTATATCGTAGAACTCCCTTTTTGTGTAGTCAGCAGCTATATTCTTTGACAATTTCGGAATAAATATGTTCTGTTTGCATAACGGTCTACAATCAGTAATTGACGATATCTTTAAGTCGGCACACTTCTCATTGTTGATCTGCCTTCCTGGAACTCATCGCAAATCCTCGTCATTCTCTCTTCAACGTTATGAATATTTATGGACTTTTTTTTGAATTGGCGGATAGCAGATCATTCAATGTACTCAGCAAGTACTAAAAGAGCCCGCATGATCTGCAGGCTCATGATTATCCGATTTTCAAATGAAATTAATCAGCATGTGCAGATCTGTAAAGGAATGTTACAAGCATTCCTCTGGTGCACTTCTGACCGACGCCGAATCTGCCGGTGCCGTCATTTAAGCCTACTGTAATTCCTTTGCCTGCAGCCCACTTGATTGCATTGTAATAATATCTGCCTTCTTCACTGTCGGTAAACTCGATTGAACCTTCCGGTTCAGGTGTACCTGCAGCTCTGTGAAGGAAAGTCACACACTGCTCTCTTGTACAAGCCTGGCCTACCCCGAAGCAATTGGTTCCGTCATTGAGACCGGTTGTAATTCCCTTTTCTGCAGCCCATGAGATCGGTTCATAGTACCATGCATCTTCCGGCACATCAGCAAAGTCGCAGCCTTCTGTTGCTTTCGGCTGGCCTTTCAGTCTCCACAAGAATGTTACAAACTGTTCTCTTGTGCAGGAAGCATTCGGAGAGAATTTGCCCGGTCCGCCGGCACCGACTGTAATTCCGTTTTCAAAAGCCCAGTAAACCGGTTCATAGAAATATTGCTTGCTGTCAGCAACATCACTGAAGAGGACCTCCACTTCACAGGAAGCAGTTAATTCGTTGACAGTTGCGGCCGTGATTGTAGCTTTGCCTGGATTCACGCCTTTTACGTTTCCGCTCTGATCGACTGTCGCAACTTTTTCATTGCTGGATGACCAGGTAACTGTCTGATCTGCTGTATCCGGCAGGACTGTTGCCGTAAGCTTGCTTGTTTTTCCTGCCTCCACGGTCACAGCTGTGTTATTCAAAATCACCTCGGTGGCAGGTGTCGGCAACCCGGTAGCGTTGAAAATAATTTCAGCATTCTGCAGTGACTCATTATTCTCTTTGATCTCAATCGCATTCCACTCTTCTTCTGTTCCGGCATAATAAGCAGTCTCAATCGCGGAACATTCCCTGAATCCATTAAATCCGATATATGTCAGCGCTTTGGGAATATATACTTCTTTTAATTGACCGCATTGTGCAAAAGCTCCTGTTGTAGGGCGACCGTCAGCATTCACATCTGAAACCTCAGGAATTCTTAATGTATCGTCTTTCCCATCCAGAGATGCCTGATAAATCGGTCCATATCCATCCTCAATTCTAGTGACTGATTCAGGAAGAGTCAGCTTTTCGATCGCAGCTGATGTAAATACACCGGCGTTGATGATTGACAGATTTTCAGAAAGACGAATATCCGCAAGCTTCAGGCATCCCCCAAATGCATCTTCATCCATCTCGATGACACTATCTGGCATTTCAATTTTGTCTAAAGCTGTACAGCCATAGAATGAAGAATTGCCGATCTTTTTCACTCCGCTGTTTATAATCACATTACTTAATGATGTGCAGCTAATAAATGTATAAGAACCAATTTCTTCCAATTTTCCCGGAATTTCAATACTTTCAAGTTTTGTACAGGAACTGAATGCGTAACCACCTAGTTTTTCAAGATTCTCGGGTAGAACAGCAGATTGAAGATTACTGCAGTGATCGAATGCATGACCACCAATCTCAACAATAGTCTCTGTAATCGGTGCCTCTTTTAACTCGATACACCGTGAAAATGCAGAGTCACCGATCCGTGTGACAGTTTTGGGATAGTCAATTGCTGTTAATTTTCTGCAGTATGAAAACACAGAGCTAGGGATTTCTGTAATAGAACTGAGGATTTCCACACTTTCCAGTTCTGAGCATGACGCAAAAGCTGTATTTCCCAATGCTTCCAAACTGGATGGAAGGGTAATTGTTTTCAAACTTGTGCAGCCGTCAAAAGCAAAGGAACCTATTTCCTTCAAACCTGAAGGAAAACTGATTTCCGGCAGGCTTACACAATCTTCAAATGCCTGATTTCCAATTGTTTCCAAAGTTTCAGGCAGCACAACAGATGTTGCATTTTTACATTGATAAAACGAGACATTTGAAACGGATGTTATTCCTTCATTTATAACAAGATGAATGATGTCCGCTTTATAACTCTGCCATGGCATTTTCCCAAATCCAAAATCAGTCATTGTACCGGTTCCGCTGACAGTAAACACACCATCATCCGTCAATGTCCAGGTTGCATTTTCACCGTATTCTCCGGATGCAACCTCTTCGGCAGCATTGACTTTTGTTTCAGAACCAAAGAATAAAAGAACAAAGCATAAAATGTGAATCAGTAATTTTGTAATTGTCTTCATAGATTGAATTCCCCTTTTTAATGAACTATGAACAGCCATCATGAATCACAAGCCTTTCTCACCAAAACATAAAATCATTTGACCGGCAGTGATCTGCCGCTGAGTTTGCAGAATCAAATATTTTCATATAATCTCAGAGAAAGTAAAATTGAATAAGCAATTTATTTTAGAGTATTCACCGCTGTTCAGGTACTTTCATACTGTTATGCATCGATATATGCAAAATGCATATCAAAGCTGAAGAAAAACATCAATTATTGTTCACAATGCCGTCTTTGTTAATCAGAAAACCATACAAAAGAACCGGATCGCACATTGTCACCGGTTCCTGATTCACATTTATGATATTCAGAGATAAAGCGTTAAATGATCCATCCGGAAAACTCACTGATCTCAAGATTCTCCGTCATAAAAGATTCTGCTTGAATCTTTTTCTTGCTGATGAATGAACAGAGGATCTTCACAGCAGATTTTCAGGTTTGACTGATCTTCCTGTCCATCCCTGCATACTCGACCAGTCTTTCATATTTTCTCTTTCTTCAGGTTCTCCTTCTTTAAGAGTCTTCAGGAAACGCGCATATCCATGTACATTTCCGACATCATCCATTAACGGCAGTCCGTCATATCTGATACATTTCACAGTATGGCCTTTATAAGCTTTATCCAGAGCAATGACTTTCTCTGTATCGGCAGGCTTTCCATTCCGATCGGTAAAATATAATGATCCGTTTTCTTCGCTTGCAGTATACTTGTTTTTCATTGTCAGCGTGACAGTCCAGCCATCACCGTAATCATAGAGATAATACAATTCATTCAGAAACGGTCTGACCTTCACATCAGACTCCTGATGCAGATCAAGAATATTTGCATATGCATCTAATCCTTTCTGATGAGCATGGCTGTTTTTCCTGAAATATTCATAACTTTCATTTGTGAATTCACGGCTGTTGATAATTTCATTGATCTTCCGCACAACCGGCAGAGTTTCATTTAAAACATTCTCATATTCATTATATCTTGATAATCTTTCTTCCCATCCTTCCGCAGCATCTTCCGCAATAGCTTTCATCTGCTCATATGTATCAGTCTCTTGATCTGTTAAAACTTCATCCAGACGCAGTCTTTCCAGAATCTCACCGAGCGGACCGTCAAAGTAACCGAATGCATTTTCAAGTGGCATTTCTCTGATGGTTGTTTTGTTGGCTTTCGGCTTTGTATTGTTTTCTTTGGCCTTCAGATATTCGCTGAATGTCGGAGGGATTTCTAATGCTCTGTCATCTTTCAGATATTCTTCTACAGTATCCTGTGATGTGAGGTAATGTTCAAAGCTGCCTCCGTAATAATATGGACCGGTATATTTTCTTCTCAGCCATGCTTTCGGACTTTCATAATCCTCGTAGTCATCATCATAATAGACGTCTTCCATATCAGGCGATTCTGATTCATAAGGTGCACGGAAGTAAACACCGCACATCGTAAAGAAGTTCTTCAATTTACCTTCTGTCAGTTCTTTTAGTTTGGTATGCTGATAATCATCTTCCATTGAAAAATGATGAAGATGTGAGTTCATCCATCCGAATGCTCTCTGAATTGCAAAATGCAGAGCATGCAGTGTGATATCTTCCGGTACAACGATATCTCTTGAAATGGAATCACGGACTTTACCATATTTTCGTAATGCATCCATTGTTTCCTGATCGTCATAGGCACCATCCAGTTCCATATGGATTTCATAAAAGCTGTTAACCTTTTCTTCGTTCTTCATAATCCTTTTCCTTTTTCTTTAATGCCATTCTCTCTTCAGCAAGGCTGTTTCTCTGTCTGTAGTGTTTTGAAGCCATCGAAAACTCTGATTCTTTTTCACCGTAGAATCCCCGTGTATAAGGTAAATACGACTGCACATTCTTAACCGACATATACAGAAGATCAGCAATTTCCTGTGAACTCTTTCCCTGTGCATAAAGCTCACCGACTGCTTCGCTTGTCTTTGATGACCAAAGTCCTTCCGTAATCAATACACGCTGTATACGTATTTTTGATGCAGCATCACCAATTCTATTCTTCACTGCATTAACTGATCTGTACTGCAGATACAGATCAATGATCTGATGATAGGTATCCATATATGTGTCCCTCTGATTTTAGAATATCTGATATCAATTTCATGTCAACCTTAACTTTTTGTTTGAACAAGCCAATAGAAAAAAGAGGCACCCAGATGGGCTATGCAATGATCACGAATGATCATCATGCATATACCAAACTCAGGTGCCTCTTAATGTTCTTGTATATTGATCTGTATATCAGATCTGTTTCAGCATCTCCTGTACATAATCCGTTGTCAGAAGCTTCTTGACGGTTCCTTCCACATCCAGAAGGGTTGTGTTGTGGCTGGTATAGGATTCTTCCGCCTGTGTGTGGACCTGTCCCTTGACGACAAACTTGTCATAGTTCAGATCTCTGTTGTCGGCTGCCACTCTGAAATAGCCGCCCATATCTTCCGAACGCAGTCTTTCCTCACGTGTCATCAGTGTTTCATACAGCTTTTCGCCGTGTCTTGTACCGATGATATTTGTACCGGTATCTCCGAACAGCTGCTGCACTGCTTTGGCAAGTGTGCCGATGGTGCTCGCATCTGCCTTCTGGATAAACAGATCGCCCGGATTTGCATGTTCAAATGCGAATTTGACCAGATCGACCGCTTCATCAAGATTCATCAGGAATCTTGTCATTTCCGGATCGGTGATTGTCACCGGCTTGCCGGCATTGATCTGATCGATAAACAGCGGAATGACACTTCCTCTTGAGCACATGACATTTCCGTATCTTGTGCAGCAGATCACTGTTCCGCCTCTTTCCGCCGCCACTCTCGCATTGGCGAAAATGACATGTTCCATCATTGCCTTGGAGATTCCCATCGCATTGATCGGATAAGCTGCCTTGTCTGTGGAAAGACAGACAACTCTCTTGACTCCGGCATCGATTGCCGCATGCAGCATATTATCCGTACCTTCGATATTGGTGCGGACTGCCTCCATCGGGAAGAATTCGCAGGAAGGTACCTGCTTGAGGGCTGCCGCATGGAAGATATAATCCACGCCCGGCATTGCATCTCTCAAGGACTGGATGTTTCTGACATCGCCGATGTAGAACTTGACCTTGTTTGCGTATTCAGGATATCTGGCCTGAAGTTCATGACGCATGTCATCCTGTTTCTTTTCATCTCTTGAGAAGATACGGATCTGTCCGATATCCGTGGTTAAGAAATGCTTCAATACGGTATTTCCGAATGAACCGGTTCCGCCGGTAATAAGGAGTGTCGCTCCGCTGAATGTACTCATAATCTGTTGTCTCCTGTCTGTGCTGAAATAACAGCCTGTGTTATTCATTTTCTTTGGTTTCGTATAGATGAAGCTTCATGTATATGTTTCTGCGTTTTGAAGCCTCATCGACTAATTTACTGATATCAGTTTTATTTCTTTTACCTGTCAATTCTCTGAAAGCTCTTCTGCTTCCGAAATAAACCCAGCCGGCTGTAAGCAAAGCAGGGTTGTTTTTTGCTTTCGGCCAATGATGAACTACAAGATTATTAATTGATTGCACAAACTGTGTTCCCATTCCGGTGTTGCCGACACCGTTCTTTCCGCGGTCTGATATCAGCATTGTCTGCAAACTTCTCCCGGTTTCCTTCTTTCCGAAATTGCCTCCAGTCAGAATATCTTCTATCAATTCATCCGCGAGCTCATCATCACACAATGCCCATATTTTTTGGTCTGCACCAAGGTATTTAGAAGAAACATATGTTAAAACCTGAGCAAATTTCCATAAACCGATTGCTTTAAGTTTATCTTCAAACATTTCACAGAATTCTTCATCCGAAAATCCGTTTACAAATACCGCCCAATCGCAAAGATGTCTGAGACCTACACCTTCCCCAGTCATGTGGTGGCATGTATGAAGAAGTATGATCAGACCATGATGGAAGGCACTTGGCAGCATTATCTTTCCGTTTCCCAGTTCATGCAGTTCTGCTTTCTCAAAAACATCACTTAAATATTCACGAACTAATTCACCTGCTTTTCCTTCAGGCATCCCAGCAACATTAAAATGCATCTCAAGATGCATTCCTTTTTTTCTGTATACAATATGTGATATGTGTTCCTCTTCCCATGGCTTTAAACCATTAGATTCAAGAACTTTTCCCGCTTTTTCAAGCATTACCGTAGGCACAAGAAAATCTACATCTCCCATACTTCTATAAACTGGATTTGGATAATAAGATGCAGATGCACAGCCCTTTAAAATTACATATGGAATATCAGCATCTGTCATCCATTCATGAACTAAAGCATGATTATGGATGATGCGGATATTATTAGCCAAATGTGCGGAAGATCGTTCTTTCCAACGGATCGCTTCTTCTTCTGACAGTTTATTTACATCTATTACCGAATATATAAGCTGAGTTACAGCTTGACCATCCGCCTCTGTCAAAAGCTGAACCCAATCGGCTTCATTAAAGAATGACACCTTGTTAAATAAGCTTTGTGACAGCATACTTAAAAGAACTGTTTGTACTTCACTCATATAAAAACCCACTTTTATTTCGTGCAAAACTGCTGAATTTCTTTTACGACCAATGCGCTGATCTTTTTCTTGCAGACTTAAATATTACTGATTTCACAGTATCATTAGTAGAACTGCTTTTGTATTTATAACGAAACGACCTTTAAAACTATGTTTATAACCGAAGATATAATCTGCCTATAGCTAAAATTTACTCCACTGCTGTTTTTTTCTATGACGGCAAGTTATCTATTTATATATTCTATGTATGATTTATCAAGATCAATTACTTCTGTATAATGGTGAGATACTCTTTTTTCCACCGGAGGTAACTCCATATAATTACCATAAACTTGTTTTAGCCATTTATCATATTGTTCTGGTATCCGAACAGAAATCCCCTCAAACTTTACAATAATTCCATTTCCGTACCAATCTACAGGCACGATTTCTTTTTTTCCCCATGCTCCACTGTAGTTAGCAATTAAATCACTTTTTGGAACAGAACTGAAGAGTTTTTCCCTTGCTGCTATCGCCTGGGCAGTTTTAGGATATTTTATATATAATAACGAACCAACTAATGTACGAGTGAATTCTTGAAATATACTTCCACGATTCTCTTTGGTAAGAGTTAGACTTCTTCTGATACGCAATCCGAGTTTTCTTCTTTCCAAATCAAAATGTTTCTGTTCATTTAAGGTTGCAGGATAATAATCTAACGGAAATATATCTATATATACTCCATGATTGATGTCTAGCTTTTTCACACTTGATTCAATAAATGTTGTTCTAGAATCTCTTACTTTTGCAAAATTGAACAGTACATTAGGATCGCTGTGAAAGCTTTGAATAAAATAATGATCTGGTAATAATTCTTGTCCCTTCGCAAGAAATATTTCATAATCATCTCTTAGCATTCCCACATCAATATCATCATCCCACGGAATAAATCCTTGATGTCTGACTGCTCCCAACATGGAACCGCCCAGCATAAAATACTTCAACCCTAATTTTTCACAGCAATCAATAAATGAACAGAGTATATTCAACTCTACCTTTTTCAATTTATCAATATAATCCTCATTCATACTGAGCCCTCCAATTATCGAGTTCATTATTCTGGTGTTTTGCGCCTAAACCCATTGCGCAGAGCACGAACAATTATGCGCGGATTCAACCCATTGATCATAATTCTGTTATTTGGCGATATAGGCTTGATTATGTAACCAACAATTACGTTTGTGAAGAATTGTGTAATCAACGATGCAAAAGCCGCACCATATATACCGATAATAGGAATAAAAATTGCATTAAGAATTATATTTGATACTGCCCCCATTAGATTAATTCTCCACAAATAATTCTGCTTATTATTTGCAAGTATCCAAATATTTCGTATTGATCCAATATATGAGAATGTAGTGTACCATACTACAATTTGCAGAGCTCCAATCGCTGGAGAGTATGCAGCACCATATAGCACATGAATAATCACCTTTGCCAAAACAGTCATAAATACGCTTTGGGCTAATGAAATATAAATGATTATTGAATACAACACTGTCAATCTATGCTCAAAAACCGAATTATTAATCTTCATCCCTTCAAATATAGATGGTCTGAATGAATCAATAATTGCAGCAAACACAAAACTTGTCATTGCAGCGCATGCTATCGCTGCACCATAATAACCTGTAGCAGCTTCACCGATCATCAATTTGATCATTATTTTATCTGTCTGAGCAAAAATAGTAACCATCATACTAGAAAGAATATAATGCTTACTCCGACTGAACATTTCTTTTCCAAGAGCTAATGAGAAAGATAGCTTTTGCCCACCCAGTTTATGATAAATAACAATAATACTGATTGAAATTAAAGCATAATCGAATGCATTTGAAAGAGCAAACCAATATACACTCTTAGCTGTTGCCAGAAGATATACTTTATATGCTGTCACAAGGACATAGGCACATAAGCCTACTATCGAAGTGTATTTAGATAAGAATTTTGCCTGGAACCAGTACTGCATCAGATCCAATGCTTGAAAAAAGAGAATAAATGAATAGAGGAAACATACTATTATAGTTGCCGGTTCATTATGATTAGCTATATATGCAAATGTTGTAACACCAATCATGCAACATATTGAAGAACAGCAACTTAAAAACATTGATGTTCCCAATATTTTTCCTTCATGTTCAGGGTCATTTACAATTTCCTGCACAAGGATATTACTAAATCCAAGTTGCATAATAGGGAGAACAAAAGCAACTAGCGAAGAAGCATACGTTATTAATCCAAAGTTTGAAGGGCCAAGATATCTAGCTGTCAGCATATTAATAATTAATGCAAATACAGCTTGAACTATTCTACATGCAATAATCCACGTTGCATTCTTTGCCACTCTATTCATATCTTTTTCCTTCTTATTTTTATTCTTCAATTACATTCAGTTAAAAACATCATAATAAACTTTATAATAATTATCACACATGGTGTTTTTACTATATTTTTTCACTGCAATATCTGATAATTCTTGTTTATCATAGTGTTTTTCTAACATCTCTTTTAATGCATTTTCTAAGAGATCATCATTTCCTTGTTCAACAAAAGTACTGTACTGAGGGATTGCAATTGTCTCAGGTCCTCCTGCTTTAAAGCCCACAACAGCTGTTCCACAGCAAAGGCTTTCTGCACATACCATAGAAAATGTTTCCCGTACACTTGTTAACAAACAAAGTTCTGCCATTGAGTAATACATTGCAAGAAGATTCTGATCCAAAATTGGTCCTACAAAATGGCAATTGTTAGGAATCTTACCTTTTGCTTCAGATCCAATTATTACGAACTCTAATTCAGGAAATCTTCTAGCGATTTCCAATACATGATATCCACCTTTTATCACATTGTAAAAATTCGGAGTAGCATGGACAATAATTCTTTTTCCTTGTAAGCCCAGCTTAGCTTTTAAACCTGAAGAATCTATATAATGAAAAACATCTGTATCAAGACCATTTAATACTGTAAGAACAGGGTATTTTGAAAAAAAAGGTGACCTTATTGCACGATTTCTGACCCAATCCGATACGCAACAAATACTAAGTTTTTCAAACCCATCATATGCCTTTTGAAGCAATTGCCATTCTTTTTCCGTTCTATCAAAAAAATAAGAAATAGGATGTTCTTTACTAATTTTGTCACATTTATAGCAACCCGTTTCCCATTTTTTACAATCAATTGCGTGCGTACATCCTCCTGTATACATAAACTCAGCATGATTAGTAATCACAGTAGGTATTTTGCTCTTTTTTAAATAATCTAGAAGTTTATAAATATTAAGAATATACCCATTTATGCAATGAATATGTACAATGTCAGGCTTAATGCTTTTTAATATATGAATCGCACTCCATGTGCCCCATATGCATCCCCCATATGGGTACCCCGTGATCCTAGACCGCAATGATTGTAACTTGCGCACCGCCCAGGGAACACACTTAAAAATGTTTTCGTTGCTATTAATATCTCCAATACCATATATTGCAAATGCTTCATCGCCTTTTTGCAAAGAATAATCGTATAAGGCTGCAACGATTTTACCGGTGCTTCCTATGTTAAAGGTACAATTAATATGGACTATTTTCATTAACAACATCTCCTGTATATATTTTCTTAGATTTCCAAATTACATCTTTAAGAAAAATCAAAGAATAATTATATACAAATCTAATTGTAACTGTTTCTGAAAATCCATAAATTGCGTACATGATAATAACCGCTAATCTTTGAGATTTATGCTCTTTCCTATAAGTTAATATCACGCGAATAAAATAATAGATAAAAAGCAAAAATAACACTAAGCCATAACTAAGAAGCATATAAACGTATGAATTATCTAACGTACTTAATCCATATTGATGCGCTGCAGCTCCAGTTAATACTCTTTGTCCCCATAAAGTTAATCCATAATACGTAAAGTATTTTTGCATTAAAAAAATACGCCCACTAAATAATTCATTTAAGGATGATGCATCAATCCATTTGGTGGCAATTGCAATAGACAGTATTGATACTAATGATGCAAGTATTCCAATTCCGTACATTACTTTCCAAACCATCTTCTTTAGAAGTTTGCTCTTTTGATTAATAGTAATCCACCAGAAAATTTCCAATAGAAAAAGGCTTAGTGAAAGAATTGAAGCGGTTCTGGAATTGCAAAGAAAATAACTAATAAGGAATGCGAATCCCGCAGTAATATAACTAAATTTACTGTTTCGATATAAAAGCCATACGGCTGAGGCTATTTGAAAAAGGATTATAGGTCCTGTATTAGCAGTCCTGAACCCGAGTACATATCTATCAGCACCTGTACTAGCGTAATATATAGTTTTAGGAACTATACCTATAAGAGATGAAAAAAACACAATACTGAACGCTAAAATATTCGCTGTTAATAATGTTTTAATAATTTTTGTATCATCAACATCCTTGCCTACTGCAAGAAGATACATTATCGGAATAAAAATCCTTGTTGTAGCATTACGATTTGTTATTTCCGCTAATGCTATTATTACCAACGATTTAAAAAGTTCTGATGCTTTTTTTTGCTTAATCAGCATGCAGAGTATACATATGACTCTTAGTCCAATGCGACCGAATGCATATGCTATTATCTTAGTTATTTCAAAGTCTCCAAAGAAAGTTGCATATGCAAAAATGTCAGTCAATGACCACAAAAAAATAGAGACATTTAAAATACTTTGAGTAGTTATTACTAGTTTTCTGCGATTCATTCTATATGTACAACTCCTTTGGATTTTTTGCTTTATTTTTTGTTAAGCGTTTGATAAATAACTCTTTCAAATGCAGCTGTACTGGACTCAAGCGTATGATTCTTGTTAGTAATCTCAATGGCTTTTTCATATATTTCTCGTTGTTTACTTATACTGCTTAAAAGATCTCGAATTATATTTTCAAGCTCATTTTTTTCAGTGCAAACTACCGCTGCTTTTGTTTTATAAAGATAGTCAATTAGACCACTTTCACTTGGTCCATAAGCCAAAACAGCCGCACCACTCGCAAGACCATCAGCAGCTTTCGTCGACAGTGAATATCGGGTATAATTTATATCTTTCTCTTCAAAACTCTCAACTACAACATATATATCGCACATTGAGGTTTTATTCATAACCTCTGAATATGGTATAGCTCCAGCCCATACAACATTGGGATGCTCTTTTAAATCCTTATAAACAATTTCATCTTGTTCATTTGAATATATTTCAAGCTTGTACTCAGAATTCACTCTTCCTAGCACATCAGCAACTTCCTTAAGAGCGATATTTCTTCCTAACCTAATATTTCCAAAATAAACAATCTTTGGAGATATAGTATTTATAGGAGTAAATGCTTTTCTTTTTATAGCTGAATTAAAATATATTGTTTCACCATCCAGGAAAAAACGTTCATTGTACTTATCCCGAATCTTATCGCAGACATAGACTGCACTGCCTGGGTGTGCAAATATCTTCTCTGTTAATTTTTTGTATTGTTTTCGAAAAAGATGGTAAGCTAATGATGCCGATTTCTTATCATTGAAATAATAATCATCACCAATTGCTGTAATTATTGGAATGTTATATCGATCAGCTATGAAAAGTGCTATCTTTTGCAAAAAGAGATTATTAGTAAAGTTGTAGAAGATAATTTCCGGTTTATAATCATCTAACCACTCTATCAACTTTTCCGTACACCAATACTTCTTTTTCCATAATAATCCACGCATCAATTCAATCGTCGGGGTATGCATCCGCCCAATGCTATATCCTTTTGACGATAGTTCATCAGTCTCTATTACTTGACATGACCCCTGATCATCAAGATCTTGATAGCGATAGATTGTACCTACATCTACAGATCGATGCAGCCACTTTTTAAGAAGCTCGGAATCTTTGATCTGATACAATTCTCCACAATGACCTTTTCGAGGCACCCAGTTCCGAGAAAAAATCTGGCGGACACGATCTTTCTCCCAATAGTGAAAATACGAATCCAATGAACGGCTACTATTATTTGTACTGTATGGCGTTGTTTGAATAATTATTACTCTTGGATGCTCTGTCATAAATCCCTCATTACATTGCAATCCTTACTAATGGATTTGCAATCAAAAAGCTTATTGGAACAATACGAGTTATCACCCATGCTTTCAGCTTTCCATAATTGTTAGCTACAAATCTATCTAAATACGGGTTCTTGAGATAGTTCATTCTCTTAAGTTCTTTTCTTGTTTCTTCGTAAGCAGTTTTATCACTATTCTTTGCTGCTACAAGGAGAAGTAATAACAATGTGTAGATATATCGATAATCAAAATATGTATCCAGTTTTTCCTCGTATGGCGTATTAGCAATTAACTTTTTTAAATTTTTCGTAATACGTACACCTTTTTGGTAATACGGAACACGGCCAATAAATTCACCACCACTTATGCTACTATGGCCAACTCTATAACAATAAAGTTGTTCATTAGTATATGCTATTTTTTCTGCTGCAATCATTGCAGAAATCCAGCAATATTCACTGAATTCCATGAGAAGATTATCAATATGAACCCTCTCATAAAGTTCTCGTTTTACAAGAGTATTCCAACATTGTGTATTACGGTCGATAAAATCTCCGTCAATGACACCTTTATATTCTTTAAACCACTTTGATTTTGTGGCTACTTTTTGAGGAAAGAACTCATAGTCGCAATATACAAAGTCAGCATTCTCTGTAAGCGCCAAAGCATAAAGCGTTTCAAACATTTCTGGTTTTGCAATATCATCGGCATCTATCCAGCCTATATATTTACCCTTGGCGTTTTGATAGCCTACAGCTCTGGCTTTTTCCACTCCGCTGTTTTTCTGAGTAATTGCTTTTATATTTGGATACTCTGCAGCATAATGCTCAATAATACTTGCGGACTCATCTGTAGAACCATCATTAACAATAACTATTTCGATCTTATCTTTGGTTTGATTCAAAATAGAATCAACACATTCACTCAAAAAGCTCCCGGCATTATAAACTGGGATAATAACTGAAATATCATATTCGTTCATGACACCGGTCTCCTCACAATTTAGTCTTTAACACAGTAATAAATCCCTTTGAACTTTGTATACGGTTCATTGAGATTAATATATTCTGTATGATGTCTTACCACTTGTTTCTCTTTTGGAGGTAAAGCCATATAATCCCCATACATTGCTTGGCAATAGGCTTCAGCATTACTTGGAACCACAGCCTCAATATCTTCAAAAGGAATTTTGCGCTCTCCAAACCACTCTTTTGGAAATGCTGTCATTAATTCATGAAACTGCGAAGTAATGCATTTTATATGAGAGCACTTATCCCAATCATACTTAATCATACGTTTTTCAGCTTTAGACCACGCCTTATAACGCTTATCCTGATTTCTGATAATGCCAAGTAATACACTTGTGCCAAAACTCATCACCCCTGTTAACTTACCACCGTTATATTCTGGCTTCTGCTGTATATTACAGATTGAGAATATGACTGCATTATAAAATTGAGAAAACCTTTGGAGCATATTATTTGGACATGCATCTATTGGAATAATATCAATATAAATTCCGTGTTCAATATCCTCATTTTTACTACGACTGTGGATGAAAGTTGTATTCAGATCAACGATCTGCATAACACGGTGATGATAATTTTGTTTGTCTGTTGTACGACAAAGTTTAAAATGATCATCGACTTTGCCGTTGCCCATAAGTTTCCAAAGCTTTTCGTAATCATTTCGAGGCATATACACATCAAGATCGTCATCCCAAGGAATAAACCCACCATGCCGCAGTGCACCTAAGCATGTTCCGCCAGCAAGCCAATAATGAAGATCGTGCTTTTCACATACAGAAATAAAGTATTTCAGTATATCCAACATTTTATCCTGAAGATCAGCAATTCCACAGGAATTATCCTTAACACTCATCTATGTTTTTCTCCTTATTCATCTTTGTGAAAGCTATTCAAAACTTCCTAATTTGTATTGCAAATGACTCGTAAATAAACTGCTAGTCTTTGTTGACTTAATAAGAATAAGCATTAACTGCCACACGCGCAGTAATCTCCTGCAAAAAGTATCATTGTATATGCAAATCACAAGATTCGCATTTAACGACTGTTTGCATTATAAGCTTTTCATGCTTCCTGGTTCTCCATCCGATTTTATGAGTTGCATAGGAAAATTTAGTTTATCAAATGATAAATAAACTATTGTTAATCATAATTGTTCTGTGTAAATCTGGCAAATTATGTAAATGAATAAAATGTCAAAAATACAATTATTCCTAATAATCTCTCAATCATGTCTATAAACGTAAAAAGCCTTTTGTAATCTCCACACCTTTGCCATTTCTTATACAAATATTTTGGGGAAACAGCCATTATTTCCCCGGATCAGTATTAATGTCATCGTGTTTAATCTGACTCTCTCCATCGACAGCATTTGCATCGTAGAGATCCCTTTTGATCTGACTGCTACTGATCTCAGGTGTTCTAGGCAGATATACGACCTCGACGCCTTCCTCTTTCAGGAAATCAAATTTTCCTTTCCAGTCATCACCCATAACGAATGTGTCAACGTGATACTCATGCATATCTGTTCTCTTCTGACTCCAGCTTTCTTCAGGAATGACCAGATCTACATAACGAATCGCCTCTACCAGAGCTTTTCTCTGCTCATAAGTGAAATAGCATTTCTTGTGTTTCTCATTCCAGTTGAATTCATCAGAGGAGATTACAACAATCAGATAGTCACCGAGTGCTTTTGCTCGGCGCAGAAGATTAATATGACCATAGTGAAGCAGGTCAAATGTGCCATAAGTGATAACTCTTTTCATTCCTTGATCTCCTCTCATTCTTGCGTTTTTCACAACCGCAATTTCGTAACCTGTATCTATAAAGGGGTTCAAAAGCTCTGTCTTCTTTTTCCGCCCCATCAGCATCATCACAGCATCGGATGCTGTAGCATCTCCATTTATAATTGCATTGACTGTCTTTGTAATTGGCATATCAACACTATACTTATCAGCCAATCTCATCGCTGCAGGAAGAGCGTTTACGCCCTCAACAACCATTCCCACCTGCTTTATTGCATCCGCAGGTTTATAACCCTGGCCAATCAAATAACCGCAGCGGTTGTTACGGCTATGTTTACTGGTCGCTGTGACAATAAGATCCCCCATCCCGGCTAAACCGCTGAAAGTCTGTTCCTGACATCCCATTGCCAAACCAAGACGTTCAATCTCCGCAATACCTCGCGTGATCAAAGCTGCCTTTGCATTATCGCCATATCCAAGTCCTGTAGATATTCCGGCTGCCAATGCGATGATATTTTTTAGTGCACCGCAGATTTCCACACCCAGAACATCTGTGTTGGTGTAAACCCTCATACAGGTATTGCTGAAGACATTCTGGACAAATTCTGCTATATGAATATCCTCACATGCAGATACGATTGTAGTTGGAAGATCCTGCGCTACCTCTTCTGCATGAGTCGGTCCAGATAGAACAACAAGCTTAACATCATCATGCTTTCCATCATTTAATACATCCCTTATAACATCAGACATTGTGAAAAGTGTTTCAGCTTCAATTCCTTTAGCGACATCCACAATAATCTGGTCTTCAGGAATATATGGTTTTGCCTTCATCATTGTTGAACGTACAAAAACTGATGGAACTGCACAAAGCAAAATATCCTTGTTTTCACATGCAACATTTATATCTGTAGTAAAGACGATTTTCTCCGGAATCTCTGAATTTGGCAGGTTCACATGTCGCCGTGTAGAAGAAAGGGTGTCGACTTCATCATTACTTATCGACCACACGATAACCTCATGACCGGAGTTAGAAAGCATACGCGCTAAAGCAGTACCCCAAGTTCCGGCTCCTAAAATACCAATCGTACTCATACAAACACATCCATTAGAAAACTATTTTCCAAAAAAACTACGAAATAACACAAAAAGAAAACAGTCCGGACAATTTCGTTCGCACTGCCTTTTGATACTGATTGCATATAACCAGTTACTATCTATCTTCAACCGGCCTTTCGCTCTTCAGCACTCTCCTTGAACTCAGACAGCTGATGACAAGCACATCATCCATTCCTGTTTTCCACAAGTAAACATTTACGATAATGTAATGTTCCGCGAATGTTTATGCATTATTACTGTCTCTTTTATAAGAAGGATATTAAAAGCACATATGCTTCCCAGAGGTAAATAAGCCAGAATTTATTGAATTTGTTCAAAGCTTCGCTGATTTATCATCAGTCCCCATTGCCGTTGTCTGACCTTCTGCAACACCTTCCGTGCTTTCCGGCAAAAACAGAATCTTGATTGTCGCAAAGATAATACTTAAATCCTGAGCTAAACTCGGATTAGATATATACATCAGATCCATCTGAAGCTTGTCATACGGAGTGGTATTGTATTTGCCATATACCTGTGCATAACCTGTCAATCCACATTTTGCCTGCAGTCTTAATCTGAATTCCGGAAGCGTTTCTTCATACTGAGCAGCGATTTCAGGTCTTTCAGGTCTTGGACCGACAATACTCATATCCCCCTTCAGAATATTGATTAACTGAGGAAGCTCATCAATTCTGACTTTGCGGATAATCTTACCAATCGGAGTAATACGATCATCATTTTCACCGGTGGATAATCTAGCCACACCATCTTTTTCCGCATCTGTTCTCATACTGCGGAATTTAAGCACATCGAATTTTTTCCCGTCTTTTGTCAGTCTGCACTGCTTATAGAATGCAGGGCCACCATCTTTTCTGATTAACAAAGCCACAACAATCATCAAAGGTGACAGAATAATCAATGCAGCCAATGACGCAACGATATCAAACAGTCTTTTGACAAACAGATATTCCGGTGAAGGATTATATCTTTCAAGTCTTAACATCGGTAAGTGGAACATATGCATCTGACGTGCACCGCTCATTAAAACATCGCCGACTCTCGGAATAATGAATGAAGTAATTTTATGTTCAACACAATATTTAATGATGACATTTCTGTCATGTGAATGAATACCCGCAAAGAAGACAGCCTGAATTCCTTTCAATACAGACAGATCTTCAAGACATTCATTTACAGGAACTGTTTTTACAACCTCAAACTTCTTATCAAGTCCATACGAATCAACCAGCTGATCCAGACCTTCTCTTTCATCCCAGATAATCGCCGTTCTCCGAGGTTTAAATGTCTTAAAATACCATCGGTGGGTAAATATCGACCAGGCAATTGAAAGAAACAAGGATTGAAGAATTGCTAACAGTAACGGCCATACAGGCATCAGTTCTCCGGCAAGCAGCCAGAAAATCACATAATAAATCGCATAACTGATTATTACTGCCAGCATCTGGCTGTAAACCATTTCAGAAATCCGATTATATGAAACCATGAACGCTTCATATGTTCTTCCGAAAATTACATAGAGAAGAAGGAATAAAAGAATAATAACCCAGTTTCCTCTCCTGTAATACGGAGCTCTGATTTTATCTGCGTAATAGACATACCAGGCAAATGCGAATGGGATTGTCATGACAATCGCATTCAATATTTTTACGAAACGCAATGTCAGATCATGAAATCTCGAATTTGCGGATCGCAGGTTTCCCATATTCTGTTTGTGCTCTGCCATACACTATCCCCCTATGAGCATTTAATCTAAGAATCATAAAATAAAAGCCTCAATCCATACGGATCAAGGCTTTGTTGTTTGTAATCTGTTTGTATAAATTAAGCGTTTCTCTTGTTCATAACAAGAGCTGCACCTGCCAGTAATGCAGAGATTACAAGAGCTCCAGCCCAGAGACCTGTCTTGTTGCTGTCGCCTGTGTTAGCTGTGTTGTTGCCAGCCGGTGTAGACGGTGTAGCAGGTGTGCTTCCGTTGTCAACTCTCTTCAGTGTTGCAACCGGTGAAAGGTCTTTGGAGTTGAGTGTAACTGTAGCACCTACATCATTGGAGCCGTCCTTCTTGTGGTGAACGAAGATCTGGCCGCCTTTGAAGTCTGCAGCGTTGACTGTGAGTGTGAGTTCCTTATCTGTCTCGCCGCTTACATAAGCTTCACCGACGAAGACAACGACATAACCGTCTTCAATATTTGTTCCCCAAGCTGCGTTAACAACTGCTGCTGTGTCGCCGACTTTGACGCCTGCGTTCTCGGAACGTTCTTCGATGACGATCTTTGCTTCGTCAGCTGACGGTGATTTTGCTTCTTCTGCGTAAACAGTTACAGGTGCTGCAACTGCGAAGGTGAGAGCTGCAGCTGCAGCGATTAATCCCTTGTTCATAAATCTTTTCCTCCCTGAATATATTAATAAGTCAGTTTTACAAAAAACATAATATCACAAAAAGATAGATTGCATCTTTAGTTTTATGCACAATTAGCGCAATATTTACTGTTTTTTACTGCCATACTGTCCATATTGGCCGTATCCGCCATACCGATAGTAGTAGCCGTAACCTGATCCTCTGCCTGCTGTCTCAACTCTGTTGAGTACAACACCGAGCAGTGGCTTCTCAGTTCTCTTCAATGAATTGATCATGTCTGCCGCAAGCCTTCTCGGTGTATGATTGCTTGCCACAACCAGAATACTTCCGTCGCAGTATCTTGCAATATTCATTGCATCTGCCACACTGCCAAGCGGCGGTGTATCAACGATGACATAATCAAAGGTTTCTTTGCTTGATGTAATCAGTTCTTCAAATCTCTTGCTTTCAAGCAATGTAGTCGGATCAATGACATTGGTAGAAACCGGAATGATATATCCGTTTCTGATATCAGTTCCGTACAGAACATCATTGGCTTCTGCTTTTCCTGACAGATAATGTTCAATACCGACAAGGCCGTTTTCTGCTCTGAAACCATATCTGTCTCTCATCTCTGAGTTTCTGATATCAGCGTCAATCAGGACAACCCTGCTTCCGACACTTGCCATATTTCTCCAAAGACTCATTGCCACAAAGCTTTTGCCTTCATTCGGAAGAGAAGATGTGACCATGATCACCTTGATTGATTCACCGGTAAAGCCAAGGTTGATACGCAGCTGGTTGACTGCTTCCTGTACATCGAATGAAAGATCAGGAACGTTTGTAATATTCAATGTATTCATTTTGTCTTCTTTCCTTTCTTATTCGATGAACCTTTTCCTTTATGTTTCTTATTGAATGAACCGAGATTACCTTCCGGAATGACTGCCAGAGGCTGTACACCGAGATACTTAAGCGCATCATCCGGTGTAACAATCGTGTCATTCATCAGATACTTCACAATCAGATATCCTGCACACACCAAAGCACCGAGCAATCCTCCGATCAGTGTATTCCTTGTATAGGAAGGAGAACTCTTTGCCGTTGGCACAATCGCCTTTTCATAAATGATCGGCTCTTCCGACCTCATGATCTCAGGCAGCTTTTCTTTTGACCTGTTTGCCAGCGCATTGGCAATATCTGCAGCTTCTACAGGATCAGGACTTGTCACAGTGACAGTAATGATTCTTGTGTCCGTCGGATTTTCAATTGCTATCATCCTGCCCAGTTGTCTGGATGTATAATCAAGATCCAATGTTTCAATGACATTTTCAAGCAGGTCTCTGCTTGTCATAAGTGCTTTATAATCTCCTCTTAACTGGGAGCTGATCTGCAGGTCAGCAATATCAACCACCGATTTGGAAGAGGAATTGATATACATCTTTGCAGTTGCTTTATACAAAGGTGTAATCATGAAATAAGTATAGGCAAACAGTGCAACAGCACCGATTGCAAGGCAGATCAGGATCTTCAGGATGTTATCCCATAACAGATAGAAGATCTCGACAAGATCAATTTCCATTTCATCGTTGTTCTGTATCATCTGATTTTCATTCATTGTCAGTTCTCCTTAGCTGTATAGAACAATTCAAGTATCGCATTCTGAAGACTTTCATCGTCGGGGTAGAATTCAATGTGGCCGTTATTGATGGTGCGTTCACCTTCAATCCGGATGTTGTCAAGCTGTGTATATTCCTTTGTAAGCTCTGTTAATTCCAGGAAATCGCCGCTTCCGAGATTCGTTACGCTGTTATTCATTAACTGATCATAAAGATCAAGAATAGCTGAATCGTCAAGTTTTGAAGCAGCTTTGATCAGACCTTTCAGATAGGCTTCCTGTCTGGCCATTCTTGCCTGATTTGTTCCGTCATCCACGGTCATACGTGAACGTACGAAGTGTTCTGCCTGTTCACCGTTCAGTGTGATTTCTTCACCTAATACAAGTGAATCATCCACATCCGTGAAGTCTGTGGTAACAGTCACCGTGACGCCTCCTACGGCGTCATTGAGAACCGGAAGAGCATCCAGATTCATGGAGAAGTATCCATTGATCTTCTGATTGCCCAGAAGCTTTGAAACAACTTCTGATGTATATCTTGCACCGGTTTCCCATGTACCGTATGCATGGGCCAGAGTAATCTGTCCTTTGGTCATTGCAATGACATTGTCTTCAGAATCTCTGATATCCATCATGACCATCGTGTCTCTGTCAATGGGCAGAAGTCTCCATGTTTTGTTTGCATCATCAATGACAACCAGAACCTGCGTATCGGCCTGTCCGCCGCTTGTTCGTGATACCGGTTCACCGTATGAATCAGCACCCATGATCAGATAGCTCCTGACTCTTCTGTTATTCACATAGGTTTTTCCGTTGACCGTAATCTCTTCGGCATCAGAGAAAACCGTATCCACATCAACCGTGCTCTCTCCGCCTTCTGTTCTGTATTGCTTATTTTCCCATCGGGAAAGCAATAAGCCGAAGACACCGATCAAAAGAAAGATGATTGATAATACAGCCAATGCTTTACTAAGATCTTTTCTGTCCAGCCTTCTGCGAAAATTTCTTTTGCTCATAAATCACCTTTTTGACTTTAACTGCATTTTTTTGACTGCCCTGATTCTTGAATCAAGCAGTCTCAGCTGACTGATGATCCTTTCTTCCCTGATGGAAGAAATCATGCGGTGTTTCCGCATCGCTTCATCATAATACTCCAATATGCCATCAAGTTTACTGAAATCGTATCTTGAAAGATCAGAGATTAAATAGGAAACAATCTGATCGGAAATCTTGCTTGAGTTGAATAACCTGTAGTTATAAACCTCAGACCAGTGCTCAACCTCATCATCACTTCTTAAGCAGGCAAGGCCTGTTCCGGTATCAAATACAGGAGCGATCTTTTCCCACTTCATCGTTTCACAATTGACGATCACACCAAGATTCTGGTTGTGACGGTCTGTGTTCATCATCAGAAAGTCCAGAACAAGCATGTCATCCATCGTTTTTTCAGGATTTTCAATTCCCTGTTCTTTCAGAATATCCAGATAAAGATAATATTCAAATTTATCTTTCTGAGGCTCTTTTAAGCTCAATACTTCATCTGCGGTAATCAGATCATGATTCTCATCAAGCATGTTGTCACAGATACTGACAAGCTGATTCTCATAGATTGAAGTCGTATAATCAACCGCATCGATTCCGAGCCTTCTTGCAATCTCAGATGCCAGTTTCTCATGAACCGGTTCAAGCTGAGCAGGAAATGTGCCTCCCTTATATAACTGAAGAGTACCGTTTCTGTGGAACCAGGCTTTCTTCTGATAGCCGGCAAGCGTGTTGTTCGGTGTTCTCAATGCACTGTGATCGACATCCGCACTTGATAAAGAAAACATCGCTTTGCCAAAACCGTCTTCATCAAATACGTGTGTAAAGAAGGAAATCTTTTTGTAAGTTACAGGATTGTTTTCCTCTTTCAGCCAATAGTGATCAGAAACAGATAAAGCGTAATATTCATTCAGTAACTCTTTTGAATCTTCAACGCCCAGCCTGTCAAGCAGTCTGTTCAGACCAACTCTGTAGTTGGGAATGCCGCGCCATGAAAACCATTTATTCAGCTTCTTCAAAGAAACAGTATTGTTTTCTTCTCTTGCCGAATAAGGGACATGATCAAATGCAAAGATCTCAATGATCTTTGTAAATTCACTTGTGCTCTTCTCATATTCTGCGCTCAGGACAGGAAGCTCCTTATGCATGAGCACATATGTTTTCTTATTTCGAAATCCAAACCGGAACTGCATATCACTCTGTATCCTCAAAGACCGCGTGAAGCCACTTGTTGATCAGATATTGAAGCTGCCTTCTTGACATGTTCATTTCAAATGCCACATCAACCTGTGTTCTTTCTTCCACAAACAGCTCCCATACAGTGTTTTTCGCTCTCAGACCGCATTCATCCTCAAGCTTTGAGAACGTCTCTTCCACAAAAGAAACATCATCTTCAATATATTTCTTCAATATTGCATTTTCATCCAGAGATCCAAGCTTTTCTGTTTCACTCCGATACATCTTGCATGAATTTCTGAACGCTTCCACTTTATTCTTAAAATCCATAAATCATTCCAGCCGATATCAAAATCGTTTCTATCAATTGGAATCAAGCATCCCTATGGGATTCAGGCAGATTTTCAATTCGGTACAGCTTCTTCAAAAACAGCACGAAGCCATTTTGAAAGTGAGTACTGAAGCTGTCTGCGTGTAATGTTATAATCCTTCGCAACACTATCCTGTGTCCGGTTTTCCACATAGAGCAGATATACGATCAGTCTGGCTGCCGAACCGCATTGCGCATAGATCTGATCAAGCGTCTTCTCCACATAGACAAGATCGTCATGAATATATTTCAACTGTCTTTCATCCGCTTTTTCATCCGGATCTGATGTCAGTGATTCGTACATCTGTTTGTTATTCAGATAAAACCTTGCAGAAGAGCGGAATGATTCAACTTTATCTTTATAATCCTGCACAGAACTCCCTCGTTTACAATAAAAAAAACATGCGAATAAACCTACCCGCATGTAATGATCAATGTATATGAAAAAGGTATTGCTGAACGCCTTCCTTGCGGTAAGACGTAATAGCATTATATCACCTATATTTCACATAAATGCGTCAATTTGAACAAACAGCACAAAATGCACAAACACAATTTATGAACACATCAATCTCATCAGTACTTCGTTTCCGAACTCCATTAAATCAGAAGATCGATCCCTATTGTAAAAACCGATATTCGCTCTGAATACCGGTTTACTGGTGATCTGTTAAGTATTCTTCGTTCCGGATTTCATCCAGTTTGTCCATGACATCATCTGTCAGAACTCTGGCAAGATACTTTCTTCTAATTTTATAAAGATTATCCTTGCTGATGAGATATTCATCCGCAACAGACGCGAGAGATTTCCTCTGAATATAAGTCATCCATACAAGCGCTTTGATGGAAGAGGTGTCAAACGACTCAATGACATCATGAATCCAGTCGATCAGTTTCTGATAATGCTGTTTCTCATTTTCAAGAACTGTTTTCTTTTCGATCATTTCAACCATCGGCCGTTCATCAAATGTCGGTGCAACGTTCTCTTTTTCATAATTGATGGAGTGAACATTCTCCATCTTTGCCTGAACTACCCGGAGCTTGTCATCAATTCCCTCGATATGCTGAAGGAATTTCTGATAATTCCGTGTCACATCTTTAAATGCCTGAAGCTTCTCTTCCAATGTCACCGGCGACCCTCCGCTTCAAACACCTGGTGCATCCACTTGTTTACACTGTATTGAAGCTGTCTTCTCGTAAGACCAAACCGATAGGCGACATCCGCCTGTGTATTCTCATCCACAAACAGAAGCCAGATCATCAGTCTGGCATTGACACCGCATTTTGCACTGATTGTATCAAACATCCCATCCACAAAACCGATATCTTCCCTCATATAAGAATAAAGCTGATCATCTCCGAAGCCATTCTTCCGCATATCAGCTTCCTGCAGCATTTTCTTCTCATATTTATAAACACGGCAGGAGTTCTTGAACGCATTCAGTCTCTCTTTATATTCCTTCTCTGTCATGCATTCTTCCCCCTTTCCGCATGAACATTTTTTGTTCTGTAGTCAAATCAGACACGAAGTGAAATTTGTCATATTATATCAAAATATTTCAGCCAATATATCGCCCGCAAAGCATTCCGACAGTTATCTGAGCAATATCTATATTTTAGGATAGTATGATTTCGTGTTTTTTTTGCTTTTTAGCTGAACATTTTTTATCAATGAGACATTTTTGCAATGATCAGCAGTGTCCGGAAACTGAACACTGCCTTTACAATACGTCTCATATCTGTTCACGTCATTTTTTCTCTATTAATTCTCAGCCGCAAAATCTGAAGTTCACTCTGCTTTCAAGCTCATGAACATAAACACATTTACCAAAGAATCAGAAATGCTGTTTGAACTTTTTCTTCAACTATATGGTGTTTCTTTTGAAACAGCCGAATAACTCAGATGGCGGAAACGATCAAAAAAACAGCCATCAGGTACAATCCTGCTGATCAGGATCGCCTGATGGCTGTCTTACTTTTATGCTGTTTTTATGCTTATCCGGTATGGAATACTTTCCGGATCAGTCCCGCGATCAGAATCACAAGAATCTGCAGAACCACAAATTCCGCCATGTATATCATCAAAAGCAGAATCAATGAATTCATTCTTTGAAGACCGTCAAGCTGTACATTGTAAGCTCCGCCGGCAGAATAGATCTTCATGCAGATGAGATACAGAATATTTCCGGGAATCCAGTCAATGATATGGTCCGAGCCCTTGATCACTCCCACCGTGACAACCACTGCAAATGAGAGCCAATATAAAGCAGTTGCCTCATTGCTGACACGGTAGTAGTTCGGAAACAGTCTCGGAAATACCAGAAACTGAATCACATAAAGAATGAACATCAGGATTGCTGTTCTGATCATTGACTGCATCCGTTCCATAACTTCCCTCCGTTAATTGTAGCTGCTGTAATCCGTGAGCTTTGTAATCATATAATAAGTTGCCGGTACATGCGGTGATTCCATTCCTCCGGGGATCCATCCGACCATCGGAATCTTGCCGCTTGCAAGTGCGAAATCTCTTCTTGCCGCTGAATATTTTCCTTTCAGGTCCACACCCATCCAGTCCATCTGGCCGTAGCCTTCCGGACTTGAAGCCAGGTTTGCAACAATCTGCATTGCATAAGCAGGTGCGTAAGTGATTTTAATATTGTAACCCGGCCAGGTCCAGAAATTCACATCCTTCTTGATGTGACAGTATTTGTACAGCTTTCCGCCGTGCAAAAGTCTGAGACAGTCATAGTAATGAGAGTCATCGAAATAAACCACACTGCCTTCAATAACTTCACCGTCTCCGGAAGTTGTATCAAGAATATGAATTTTATTCCGCGAATCAACCATCTTTTCAAAACTGCTGACTGCCGTACCGCGCCATGCGTTGGAATCATAGTCACGCCCGAACATGAATTCAAACGTATCCACTGCATCGCCGATCGGCATATGGTCTTCATAGACACCTGCACTGATCTTCAATGTCTTTCCGTATTTTCTGAATCCCCATGTTTCCAAAGGCAGATAAGGAACCAGATCGTCTGTATTCATGATATTAAAGATAGTCTTATAGTTCTGCGCATCAGAATGTGTCGTTGAATACGGCGCAGCCATCGTATAAACATATGACTGATAATCCGATCTGTCTTCAAAATATGCGCCGAGCAGATTGGCGATTGCAGCACCGCGTGAATGTCCGGAAATAAAGATACTTCTTCTTGCGTTGACATCAATCTCGCCGCTAGCTTCAAGATTTGAAACATAATCATTGAATGCCGCCAGAATTCTGTTTGTTGCAACATCGAATCCTTTATGATTTGCCTTATCTTTCCAGTCAGGATGTTCGCCGGTCTCCCAATAGTACTCACTGGTGTCTGAACCGACATCAAAGTTACTTGACCACTCAGCACTTGTTCCGTTTGTACCGCGGACCATCATGAAGAAGATTTCACGCTTCTCGTTCTTATATTCAACAGGTCTGTGACCGAAATAGACCTCAGACACATCATCCTGATCAACTTTATTGCCGCTGCTGTCCTTCTGCGCGTAAGTATCTCTCAGCTGCCAGTCTTTGATCACCTTTCCGTCCTGCATTCCGAATATTTCACCGAATGACTTGCCGTTTTCTGCTTTGGATGATCCGGATGCGCCATAGTTCATTTCAATCCAGCCGTCATCATACATATCCAGAGCGAAGAGACTCGCCAGGACTGCAAGCTCCTGTTTGAATGTTGAAGGATTGTAGAAGAACTGTCTGTAATCCATTTTAAATATGGCAAATGTATTGTAAGATGTACCGCCTGTCGAATACTTTTCATTTGCGAAGAATGTATTGTGATTCACAAGATCAGCAGACTCTTCATCATCGTTGATACCGTCAAAGTCAGTATCCGGAAGCACAGGATTTGAAATGTATTTGTATACTTTTACGGTCGATGTATCCTCATACATATCATCCGGTATATTGTAATGCTTCAATACCCATGAAATATATGGCATGACATCCTTTTCTGTTTCATCACCAAGCTCATCAGCATCGCTGATACCATCCTCATCGGAACTGTATCCGGAGTCATCAAGCGGCTGATCCAGTTTGATAAACTGATAATCACTGAGCAATACCCATGAACCGTCATTGACAATCTCACCGATATTATCTGCCAGTTGCAGCAGCACAGACTGGAAGTTGCCGTAAATGTCACCGAACACACCGCCGGTTTCCGTATAAAGGTTGTGGTAGATGCCTTCATAGCTGGTTGATGAAATAACAGATGTCACAATTCCCGAACGTTCAAGAAGATCAGTCATTTCATCCATTGAGCCGATGCCGTAGTTATTATTTGTTTTGTAATCCGCATCTGTTACAAGGATGATGAACTTATTCGCATTCTGTCTGAAGTCAAGTTCATGTGCCATTGCCAGTGCATCGATCGGTGTCTCAGGTCCGTCCCCGCCGCCTGTAACAACAAGGCTGCTGATCTTTGACTTGAATTCGGAAACATCACTGAACCACGCACCTGAATCACCGCTGACAAGAATGGTCTGCTCACCGGTACATGTAATATCTTTGTAATCGATCAGAGCGAAATTCGCATTGACTGAATACTCAGTGCTGAGTGTATCCACAAAGCTGTCAATGTTTGATACAACATTGCTGATCGCACCGGACATTGAACCGGTTGTATCAATAACAAACACGATATCTGCCTGACCGGCAATTCTGCCTTCGCCTGCTTCATGTACCTCTGCAGGTGTCTGATTAAGACTGTCTTTCAGGACAAGATGTTCGCCTTCATTCAGAGGTCTTTCCAGTATGCTGAGTGCTTCAGATGCTTCTTCAGCTGTCTCTTCTGCCTGTGTCAGTTCTGCTTCAACAGGATTGCCTTGTGCATCCACAATGACATAATTCTCTTCATACCATTCAGCAGGCACATCGTTGGATGGTGCTTCCGGAACAATGACCGGTTCATTCAGTGCTTCATTCATCGCCGCAACTGCTTCAGGATCTCTGTATTTCTTGATCGGAATGCCAAGATCAATCAGAAGTTTTTCAGCATCAACAACGAAATATTCACCGTTTGTAACAGCTGTGCTGATTGTATTGCCTTCCTGTACGGTATCGCATGGAACAACTTCACCGTCTTCATAGCTGCAGATCATATAGAAATCATTTCTGGCATCATCTTCGCTCAGACCGAATGTCAGGTTCAGATCTGTATCTTCTGCATAATCTGTATTGATTCTGACTGCTTTGCCGACAGAAGCACGGTTGTCCACAAGTGCATAGATATCAGCTTCATCAACAGAAACATGATTATCGATATTGCCCGGAACATTTCCGCTGACTGAAGGAATCAGAAGATTGTCTTCATACAGTGTTCCTTCCACGCATCCCTCGTTAAGAGTCTGTTCAAATGTTCTTTCATCATCAGGATTTTCACCGTCTGTGCTCGGATTCAGAGGATCAAGGCCAAAGCCCACTTCATCACCATCAGGCATGCCGTCATCATCCGTATCAGGCAGTGTCGGATCTGTTCCGTAGTCACCTTCTTCATTGTCACCGAGACCGTCTCCGTCTGTATCAGCCTTGAGAGGATCAGTACCGTTTCTGACTTCTTCAAGATTCGAGATTCCGTCACCGTCGAAATCTTCATCGCCGTCATTGACTCCGTTGCCGTCTGTATCATAAAGGGCAGGGTCTGTGCCGGTATACCTGACTTCTTCAAGATCACTCAATCCATCTCCGTCTGAATCATCAACCTGCGGATCTGTTTCAAACAAATCTTCCAGTTCATCAGGAAGTCCGTCAGAATCATTGTCAATTCTGTCAGCTGCCGCTCTGTGCAGGAAGGTAACCGCCTGACCTCTGGTACATGAGTTATCAGGAGAGAATTTCGTCGGGGATGTGCCGGTTGTGACACCCGTATTTGAAGCCCATGCGACTGCATCAAGATAATAGGCATCTGCTCTCATATCTTCAAATGCGGCAGGCTCATAACCGTTCGGTTCACCGAGATATCTCCATAAGAAAGTAACAATCTGAGCTCTGGTGCATTTGGCATCCGGCTGGAACTCAGTCGGAGATGTGCCGGTTGTAATATTATTCTGAACTGCCCAGAGAACCGCCTGATAGAAATATCTGTCTGCTTTGACATCCTTGAACGGCATTTCTCCGCTGACTTCGGGTTCACCTGCTGTTCTGTAAAGGAATGCTGCAATCTGACCTCTTGTCACATTCATATCAGGTGAGAATGCGATTTTGCTGGTACCTGTCGTAACTGCATTCTTCAATGCCCAGTATACCGGTTCATAGAAGAATCTTGTTTCATCAGAGACATCATTGAACTGTACTGTCAGTTCACATTCAGCACTCACACCATTGGCTGTTTCAGCAGTGATTTTAATAACACCGGCCGCAAGACCGCGGATCACACCGCCGCGCTCAATCACTGCAACTTCCGGATTTTCACTCGTGAAAGTCATCGACTGCTCAGCGCCTTCAGGCACGATATATGCCGGAAGTGTTACCTGATGATTTACGGGCACGCTGATTTCGGAAGGCATGACGATGCCTCTTGGCTGATCATCAAAACTGAAATCACAGACAAGTTCAGCATTTTGCAGAGCATCATTGCCGCTTTCAATTGTGACTGCATTCCATTCAGCCTCGCCTCCTTCATAGAAGACAGTCTGTATGGAATCGCATCCTGCGAATGCATCCGCTTCAATCAATGTGACTGAATCTGAAAGCATCACCTGTTTCAAATTGGCGGAATTGCTGAAAGCTGCATATCCGACACTTGTAATGCCGGACTCAATGATAATCCCTTCAATGCTTTCACGATCCCATGTAAACGGGCTTTCTTCGGCCGAAGCATCATAGGAATACATACTGCCTTCACCGGAAACAGTCAGTATTCCGTCGTCAGTCAGTACCCATTCTGCATTCTCTCCGCATTTCCCGGAACCGATTGTTTCCGCTTCCGCAGGAATCAACCGGGCTGTGATTGTGCTGAGCGCAAGCATCAGACACATGATCCATTTGAAAATAAACTTCATGGTTTCCCCTTTCTGTCAAATTTCAGCAGGTTTATCCAATCATCAGCCGATCGTTAATTATGAAAAAAAGTCAAAGAGAACTGACCGATGATTCAATAACCTGACTGATACCTGACGTATGCATATACATGCAATTAATTATTTCCATCATATCACAGACCTGCAAAAAGGCACGGTTTCCAGACTACCCTGATAGCCAGTATGTGCATGGATTATAATCCATAGAGGCTTCAAAACTCATGAATCGGTAATGATGTCTGCACCTTGTATAAAAAAAGCTGATCAATTACTGATCAGCCAAAAATCTTTCTTTTAATCTTGCCGCCGAGTGCTTTTGTCTTTAAACCGAATGCCTTGACCTCAAAGAAATCTGATACAAGCTTGCCATAGAGTTCAAGCTTCGGATCGTGGATGTCGATTTCCTTCCCGTCACGCACAATCGCACTCAGGACACCGATGACACGATCTTTTCTGATTCTGCTGTCTTTGAATGCGTTATGATCGCCGGCGGTCACAATTGTGTCGCCATCCATTTCAATGATTCTGTGAAGCAGATATTTTGTCTTTACTTTAAAAAGGACAATATCATACTTCTTCAGTTCACCTTCCGGTTTTCTGATCACCAGAAGATCTCTGTTCTGTTTGATCAAAGGATACATGGAGAAGCCTTTGGATGTATAAACCAGAACCCCGTCCTCTTCCAGAATCTGTTCAAATGACTTGGCTTCACTCATCCAGAGCTCCGATGCTGCGGAGAGTTTCCACTACATGTGCGACATCTTTTGCAATCACATCACGTTCAGCATCATATTTTTCAAGCATCTTATTGATAATGGATTCTTCATCGGTTTCCTCTTTGAGGCAGGAAATGATATAAGCAGCACTTGCATTCATTTTGACTAGTCCTTTGAAGCTGCTTGTACCGGTACCGACCATGATTTCCTTATCATCAACAGGATATGTCACATACTCACTCTTTAACTTCATCTTGTTTCTCCTTTTGTCATTGCTTCATAAGCGGTATAAGCCGCTTCTTCTTCCATATTGCAGTATAAAGCATAAAACGGTATTTCATCAGAAATTCTTTTTAACATTTCCAATGTTTTCACTACTCTTAACGGCTTTTCAGATCGGTAGGTCTGCTCAAGCAGACGAGTCATAGCTTCTTCTTTTGACAATCTGACAACTCTGTTATCTTCGCTTCTGTAAACACGGGCAATCCCTTTGAGGGGAACACCGATATTATTGCTTAATCTGTGTTTGCCATCCCATGGTGTACCATAGATCAATATTTCATCCTGATCCATCCTGACCAGAGGCTTGTCGTCATTCACCATGACAATCCTTTCACCGAATACTTTTCTCCACAATGCCGTATGTGTGCTTTTGCCTGTGCCGCTTGGCGCAATGAAGAGATATGCGTTTCCATCGATTGCCAGGGCAGATCCATGAATCAGAACTCTGTCATAATCAATCATCTCTTCCGCAATCAGTCTGTAAAGAGCACTTCTTTCAAGTTGCCACAGACTGATCTTGGCTCGTCCGTTTCTTTCGAGGAAATATTCTTTTTCTTTATTGATATCCTCTTCAGTTGCACTCACATGAAAAGCTTCCTTTTCACCTTCGCAAAAATATCCTTTGCATGCAAGTTCTGTTTCTTTATATTCTGCCGTAATTCCTACCGGCATTTCTGTCAGTCTGATCTGAAAATCCACCATTTGGGCGATCCTTTCTATTCTCCGATATTCGGAAGACTCATCTCTGTTTCCGTCGTTTCATCCAACCGGAACAAAACATAATAAGAAAATCGTTATAACCGGTTATCCGGCCGCTGTCTTCAGACTTTTCGATTAATCTCCTGAATATTCTACATTCATTTATCCGATCGTTCAGATATAGTATCCTGTCATCAATAATATCTTATATTTCTGTATTTCGGATACTTGTCAAATACCATCAGTACGTCATTTTCTCAAATTGCAGCGTCACTGATGACTCACTCAATTTCAGTGGAATTGATACGTAAACAATCCACACGCATGACTGCCAATATCAGGCTGATCCCCATCCAGCTCTTTGCAGGATCTCTGAAGCTTTATCTGATATTTAATATCTGTTCAATAACCTGTACCGTTCTTTAAAACATATCGTTGATCAGAGCTTTTGGGTTTTTCAGGAATTGTGTATACAACAATTCCTTTCTTGATTAACGGATCAATATATTTTTGTATTGCATAACCTGTTGTTCTGACTTTCAGAAAATCTGCGATTTCCCGACGGGTTCTCGGCGTTTCAAGAAAGCGAAGAAGATCATTATTATATACATCCAGATTTTCTTCTTTGCTGTTATACAGAGTCACCATGAACGATCCTCTTTCATCCGTAAATACAGGATCAGGAAGATGATATTCCTTCATTACTCTGCGGATCGTCGGAATTCCGGAGTATCTGTTTTCAGTCAGCCCCATGACTTCCAGCACTGTCGCAATCACCGGATTCCTCGTATCAGGCTGCGCTTTGCCCAGCTGATCAATTCTCAGGCGTCCGTAGATCCCGCCCGGATTCTGAATTTCTATCCTGTTCTGAAGCATTCTAATCTGAATCGGCATTCCTTCTGTATGTATGCTGTAGTCTCTGTGCACAAGTGCATTCAATAGTATTTCACGTACTGCAGTAAGAGGATACTCCGGAATATCTTCTCTCTTTCCGGTTTTTGGACTAATGACCGTTTTAATTTTCATATTTTTCCGAACAAATATCAAAGCTTCATCCAGCATCTGCGGGATATTACCCTCAATTCTTCTGTTGTCAATAAACCGCTCCCCGGACTCGCCGATCTCACCGATCTCGTCACCGGCCACTGACACTGCCGTGATGCAGAGCTGAGGAAAAAAAGCCTGTGGATAACGACTGAACAACATCAAAGAACTTAATGTGACTTTACCGTCTGCGGTAATACTCATCAGCTCACGAATGTTTTCATCGGGAAGACTGCTCAGATTCGGTTTTTCTGATTTCAATTTAAGCAGATAAGTTTCTAAAAGAGTTTGATCAAGTACTGAATAAGCTGCTCTCTGCACAATCCGTATATCATCCTGATATTTTTTTCTGAATGCTTCATAGCTGTAAATCTCGTATTCAGTCATAGGTTCATCACTGTCACCAACTCTGACATAAGAGCCCTTTACCATTCCCTTTCCCATGTAATAACAAGGTCTTTCTGAAATATCAATTGCAGGTATCTCTGCCGCAATGAAGAATTTGTTTTCTTTTTCAACTACTGTCAGAAGCGGCCTGACAATCGGTGACATCTGCAAACATTGTTCATTGATTTTCTTCTGGATATCCTGCGGATCATAAACCCCGCATTCAAGATAATTTCTGGTTTCATCAACACCGAAAACAATTATCCCTCCGTCATCCTGATTCGAAAAACTTGATAAAGTATCATATAACCGTTTCGGGCATCCTGTTTCTGCTGCCTTTAATTCGAGAGTTCCGGTTTCACATCTGTTCCTTTGAATTTCATTCAGGACATCAATGAGTTCTTCCTTTGTCATATACACCGCCTTCAGACTTTTATATTTTGCAAATTCAATTTATATAATTTGATATATATTTTATATTTTAAATATTTTGTTTATATATTTCTTCTTATATTTTATATTTAGCAAAATAATTTTATATTTTCAATCTCTAACTTTATATTTTTAACTGATGATTTTATATTCCTGCTTAGTACAGGTACCTTCTTTGTTCGTCAATTACAACAGGCACCAGTTGTGCAGAAAGAAATGTTCCTGAATCATCGACAGCCAGTTGTCTTAAAAAGGGTATCATCAAGTGTGATACGTAATGATACCCGTTATCTTCATATACATTCCGAATCAAAGTCGACTCGCTGACCTGACGCGGGCCGGTTGCCGGGACACAAGGAAAATGCTTTCATGCATTTTCGATGATATCTATGATGCAGCGATGAATCATAAGTCCTCCATTTTCTTACAAATCTGTAATTGCATTCCCGATTTGTAAATGATCATCCGAATTTGATGATCTCTGCATCATTTCGTGACTCTTGTTTCCCGGAATTTCAGCACAAATCAATCAGTATGAGTAAATCTATAGAGGAATGTGACAATCATGGCACGTGTGCACTTCCGGCCGACTCCGAACCTTCCGGTGCCGTCATTTAAGCCTAATGTTATTCCTTTTGATGCTGCCCATGAGATGGAGTCATAGAAATATCTTCCTGCCGCCACATCTGTAAACTCTTCATGTTCGCCGACTTCCGGCTGTTCAGCTGTTCTGTAGAGGAATGTAACACATTGCTCACGCGTACATGGCTGGCCGACACCGAATCTGCCGGTACCGTCATTCAGGCCTAATGTAATTCCTTTTGATGCTGCCCATGAGATCGGTTCATAATACCAGTCTGTTTCTTTCACATCTGTAAATTCCGGATGGCTTTCTGCCTGCGGTTCACCCATCAGTCTCCATAAGAATGTGACAATCTGTTCTCTTGTACATGATGCATCAGGTGAGAACTTCCCGGCTCCGCCATGGCCGACCGTGATCTGATGATCCGCTGCCCAATAGACCGGTTCAAAGAAATACTTCCCGTCATCTGCCGCATCGTTGAAGAGAACTCTCACTTCACACTCAGCCGTAAGGCCGTTGACTGTTTCGGCTCTTACTTTGCCTGTACCAATGCTTAAACCATGAACTGTTCCGTCCTGATCAACGGAAACAATCTCAGGGTCAAGACTTATCCATGTGACAGATTTGTTTTCTGCTTCATCCGGCTTCACAATCGCATTCAGTTTCACTGTTTTTCCGTATTCAACTTCTGCTTCGCCTTCAATTGCGATTGAGGAAGGAAGAATGGTTTCCGGTTCATCGATGACATTGAATGTGACTGTTCTGTTTCCAATGGTATTCACTGTAAATGTGCCTTTGCGAAGTGCAGTAAACGACAGAGAACCATGGTATTCTTCAAATTCAGTATTCATCAGAGGTACGCCATGCGTTAACACAAGTTCACTGATGCAATGATCCGGATCATGATAAGCAAGTGTCGGATTGACGATTTCTCCCGGATGTTCAACACCTCTCTGAGGGATCCAGAGACCCCAGGCGCTTAACAAATAATCCTTACCGGTATAAACGGTATAAACATCCTGATTTGAGGCATATGCGGCATAATGATGTGTCTTTCCTTCCAGAGCAATCAGCGTTTCAGCAAACTGATAATGATCAGAATCACCCTTTGTCACATTGACCGTAAATGTCTTTGACAATAAAGTCGGATCTTCATTTGCTCTCACGGTGATTGTCGCACTGCCTTCCGATACACCAAGAATTTCCTGTCCGTATTCGCTGTACGGTATATAAATCACTCTTGCGACAGACGGATCGGATGAAGTCATCGTGTATCTTGTGCTGTCAGTGAAGACCGGATTCATCGATACAAAGTCCGGTGCGTACCGGTAATTGACATGCAGACTGACCGTGCTTTCGGAAAGATCCATTTCAGTTACGGTTTCCCTCTTTCCCACATTCAGCTTCATCTCTGCCTGATGGCCTGAATCTGTTTCCGCTTTGATTGTTACGGTGCCTGATCTGTTTGCATAAAGATGCCATTGATTCCCATTACGGGCTAATGATGCAATCTTTGGATCGGATGAAGTAAATGTCACATCCTTGAGAACTGTATCAGAAGGTTCAGTCTCAAATTCAGAAAGAAGATTCATCTCTTTTCCTGCCAGAAGATTGTATTCAGCTTTCTTAAAATGAACGGATGTTTCCGGCTTTGTGACAATCAATTGCAGATAGGTGTGCAGCGTCAGTGAATCCTTTGATGTCAATGTAATCTCGGCAAGACCTGATTTCGTTGCTTTGAGCACACCGTTATCAATTGAAATAACTGACGGATCCATGGATCTCCACTCCAGTCCGTTATAATCCGCCTCTGTCATCGGTTTCCCGTCTTCCCGTATGATCAATTCATTGAGATTGACACTCTCCCCTTCATAGAGATAGCGAAGACTGTAATCCCTGAGAGCATAGAGATATGGATAATCTCCATTTGTGACAGTGACCGGTACGGTGACACTGACGCCGTTGTCAGCTGTACAGGTCACATTGACCGTGCCTGTCTTTCGCGCGTTATACCATCCTCTTTCATCAATCGACAGAATTGAATTGTCACTGGATTGATAGATTCTGTGATAATAATCCGCTTCCGGTCTGTCCGCATATGCGCATAGCTGACCGTTTGCGTGCAGAGGAAGTGTATATGATTCTTCAGGGAAGGCCAAACTGACCGGCTCTTCCGTCACTCTGATTTCAAAGCTTCTTCTGTATCTGTATCCCTGATCATTGACTTCATTCCCGAAGAGTTCTGTTCTCGCTTCAACTTCTGCGATTCCGTATTCCTTCGTTTCCAGCATCCCCATATCATCGATTTCAACAAGATCGTTTCCTTTTGTCACAAACCATCTCAGTCTGTCCCGGTTCGTATTGCCCTCAGAATTTGAAACAGACGCATCAAGATATCTTGTCTTTCCTTTGGTGATATGAATGATCCGGGGATCGGATGAAGTCACTTCCGAAGCATAGCCGCTGAGAACTGTCGCATTGACTGATTTAGAAATGTTTTCTGCACTCAATGTCAATGTAACAGTACCTGTCTTCAGAGCTTCGATATAAGCTCTTCCGCTCATCTGTATCACTTTTAAAACGGAAGGATCACTGCTTGTTAATGTATATTCGCCATAATATGCACCATATGGCGAGAAGAGCAGATGATGTGTGAAATCAAAGTGCGAATCAAGCTCAAACCGGTAGAAACCCTGATCAAAATCAAGACCTTCTGCATCTTCTTCCACATTGATGTTGTAATAAATCTTCTTTCCGTTTTCAATGGATGCAGAAATCACACCTGTGCCGCATTGATCAAATGAAGTCACTAAACCCATCTCATCAACCTTGAAGAGAGCTTCACCGTTAACTACTTCAAAGACAGGCATTTCATCTGCCAATACAGGCTGCAGGTAATAACTCAGCTGATGATTTGAGTTTGGCTTCATGCGAACCGGATCATCATCATTATTGAAGATATTTTCAGCTCCGGGTTTTGTGACTGTGATTTCAGTCGAACATGTCAAACCGTTATCTGCTCTGGCTGTCAGTACGGCAGTTCCTCTTCCCCATGTTCTGATTTTGATAGCACCATATTGATCTGTTTCCGCTTCAACAATCTCATCATTGCTTGATGTAACTGTGAAATGACCGTATGCGCCGCCTGCCGGTTCTGTGATGAGTGTCAGCTCTGCATCTGTCTGACTTTCAAATTCATAGCTTTCCTGCTCAAAGGCAATGTAGTACGGATCTTCAAATACATGGATTCTGTAATACTGTCTGTCACCGCTTGAAATATCCATATAAAGCTCGGCTGTACCCTGGGTTTTCCCGGTAATCAGACCGGCAAAATAATCAATCTCCACAACATCCGGATTATCTTCAATCCCGATTGTAGGAATTTCTGTCGCATCCGAAGGACTGAGTGTATAAGGAAGCGTCATACTGTCACCGAGTTCAAGAGTCAGATCAGTCTGATCGCTTGAAATATAGTCTGCTTTGATATCTTTAACTGTGACTGTAAATGATGCGGTTATTCCGTTATCTGTCGTTACATAAACAGGAACCGTTCCTTCTGCCGCGCCGTAAATATAAACACCGTTCATACCGGTTTCACTCACATTGTCATTGACCGTGCAGACTTCCATATATGAATTTTCAATTGTCTTTTTACAGAAGAGTGCATTTGAAGGTGAAACATTGAAAGGCACCCATACTGTTTCATAGAGAGGTACTGTCACATCGTTGACACTGAGTGATGCCGGATCTTCTGCAACAAAGATATTCCAGTCATATGATGTCCTGTATCCCTGAGCAATCGCTCTTGCCTGACCGCAGTTCTTTGATGCCCATAATGTCCCATCCTCTTCCAGCAGTGAGATGCATTGATTGGAATCATAGATCAGATCATACGAAACCTCATCCGTTGCATTGGATGGATAAAGTGAGTAATTAAGAGTTGTGCTCTTAGAAGGCTTCAGATATACATTCTTCCCAAGACCTGAGCTCATGGAAGATGCAATCACATCATCTGTGACATAAACACTCAGCACCGCATAAATTCCTTTGTCTGTTCTGACAATTACATCAGTCTGTCCTGTCTTGTTCATTGAGTTCAATTCAAGATATTCACCACCGAATGTACCTGAGTTGACTGATACAAGATCCGGATCACCTGCTGATGCTGTCTTCGGCGCAAAAATGCCTCCGGCAGGTACCGCATTCAGCAATACCCTTCTTGTTTCATTTCGGTTCATATAAATCCGTGTCTGTGAAGCATTCAGCTGATTGGCATCTTCATAGACATAGATGTGATAAAGAGCATACTCCCCGCCGGGAACTGCCGATTTGATCACTGCATGTGTCGGTCTCAGAGTATTGCTGACAACGCCGTTTTCATCTACCTTTACTGTATCAGAAGGATCACTGAGCACACTCCACGTAACCGGCCAGTCATATTCATCCGGCATGGCATGATATGTCAATTGCTTTGACTCTCCGATCCTGATATAAACATCCGGTTCAGAGGCTGTGATAATTGGTTTCGGATGTCCTGCCGCAAATACGGGTGTCAGTACACTGACTGTCAGAAACACCGAAAGGAGGCACTTCAAAATGCCTTTGACTGCAAATATTATCTTTTTCATAAGACCTCCTGAAAGGTTCGCTTTGTAAGCTTATTATAGTTGATTTGCAGGCATGTTAAAACCCTTTCACATTTCACATTCACAACCGGTAACATTATCGGAACGCTTTCCCTGCCAATGAATCCGGAATTCGTTGACAGATTTTCTGTGCAGTGATTTGTTCAGAAGCATATAAAATCCGCATCTATGTTGAAATATTGCGTGTTTTTACCTCGGAACACATTGAAATAACGCCATAAACAGATACCTTTTATTCACAGGCTGATTCAGGATTTAAGGCCTGTGAAGCGCAAAAAAAGATATGCCTTTTCAGACATATCTTTTGCATCAGATCTTATTCAACTGTTACGTGGATACCAGGACCCATTGTTGTGGACAGTGTCAGGTTCTTGATGTATGTACCCTTGACTGCAGCCGGCTTGATCTTGACAATCTGATCATAAATTGCCTTGAAGTTCTGAGCCAGAGCTTCATCGCTGAAGGAGCACTTGCCGATCATGACGTTGACGTTTCCGTCTCTGTCTGTACGGTATTCAGCTTTACCCTTCTTGATTTCATCAACTGCCTGGGCAACATTCATTGTAACTGTGCCTGTCTTAGGGTTCGGCATTAAGCCTTTCGGACCTAAGAGACGGCCGAGCTTACCAAGCTGACCCATCATATCCGGAGTAGCAACGATCTTGTCGAATTCGAACCAGCCGCCCTGGATCTTTTCAATCATATCAGCACCGCCGACATAGTCAGCGCCTGCATTCTTTGCTTCATCAACCTTGGCACCCTGTGTGATAACGAGAACTCTCTGTGTCTTACCGGAACCGTTCGGAAGAACGATTGCGCCACGGATGTTCTGGTCAGCCTGACGGGGGTCAATGTTCAGGAAGAATGAAAGTTCAACAGAGGAATCGAACTTTGTGGATGCGAGCTCCTTTGCAAGAGTGATTGCTTCCTTATAGTTGTAGAGTTTTTCGCGGTCAACCTTAGCCTTCGCTGCTTCGTACTTCTTGCCTGCCATGGTTTATGCCTCCTCTACTGTGATACCCATATTACGGGCTGTGCCAGCAATGATCTTCATTGCTGCTTCAACGTCATTGGCGTTGAGATCCGGCATCTTGTACTCAGCGATTTCTCTGAGCTGTGCCTGTGTGATCTTACCGGCCTTGACTGTGTTCGGTGTTCCGGATGCTTTCTGGATGCCGGCAGCCTTCTTTAAAAGGAAAGCAGCAGGTGTTGTCTTGATGACGAAGTCGAAGGACTTGTCTTCATAAGCAGTGATGATGACAGGGACAACTTCACCTTTTCTGTCCTGTGTCTTGTTGTTGAAATCTGTGCAGAACTGCGGCATGTTGATACCAGCAGATGCGAGTGCGGGTCCCGGCTTAGCGCCGCCACCAAGGAACTGGAGCTTTGAGACCTTAGCAATTCTCTTCTTTGCCATGTGGGCTTCCTCCTTATTAAGAATTTTCCACATGCAGTGGTTATCACGGATGTCTGCGCATCCTCCCACGCATGCGCACACAAAAAACGTGTGCTCAATAATCATATTCGCTCAACGCCCTGAGGTCAATCAATAATTGCGATTTTTACTGATAAAAAGCACGGAAATTCACATTCCCGTGCCTGAATTCATCATGATCCGGCTGCTGCCGTACTCATATAATCCGTGAGACTGCCGCTCAGCTCTTTCAGCATGACCGGCTGTTCGGAAAGATCGCTTGCCATCAGCTTAATGTGCATCATGCTCAGATCAATTCCGTACGTCTCAATCTCCCCCTTGAAGGAGCCGTCTTCCTGCTTCTGAAGATCAAACGGAACCTTTTTCCCGGGGTTGTTTTCATCATATATAATTCCGTACACATGCTCGGCATCCCTGAAATTTGAGATGCTGCTGACCGTGATGGAAATATCTCTCTGGTTCATTCTGCTGTCCCCGAAACTCACTTCACAATCCGGCAGAGCTTTGGTTGTATTGAATGACGCATGTGTTTCTTCTTCATTTGTTTCGTTATTCCAGACCACGATGTTGAATCCGTCATTTCCCGGGCAATACTCCCAGAAACCATAGACTCTGTCATTGATCATGATTGAAGATGTATTGCCGTATGCCTGGGATGCCGAAGCCATGATCACCGTATTCCAGTTTGACATGGATCCATACCACTCCAGATAAAGGCTGCCGCTTCTTTCAAGAACCTCTCCCTTGTCCTTGATCGCAAACCAGGAAAGATCTGTCTGGTTTTTCAGATCTGTTTCACAGCCGAAGTTATACAGTGCCTGCTGGATTTCATCGCTGATACCGTGCCAGACATCGCCCTGTGCTGTGATGAAGACTGAATATTTTTCAGGATCAAGCGTATTCAGATAATTGATATAGCCGGTCGGATTCTGCTGCAGAGAGCCGATATAAAGAAGATTTCCTTCCGAACACCCGAATACCGTACCGCCATGCAGCTGACCGTCTTCTTCATAGGTTGCCGAAATTCGTAGACTCGTCGAAGAAAGCAGTTCCTTCGGTATATGAACATCCGCACTGTAGGAGCCGTCCGGATTCGCCTTTGCTTCATAATAGACAGTTCCCTGTTCATTTTCGACCGTCATCCGAACATGATGGATTGCACCGTTGCCGATCAGGATATCATCCGCATTGATTGATAAAATACCGTTTGCTTCATCATATCCGGTAATGCGGATATCCGCATTCACAAGTGTATTGCCCTTTGCATATAAATCTTTGGCACTGACCGATACACCGCTCATTGCACTCATGAAGTTTGACTTCTGTTTCAGTAAAGCAGTCTCATCATGTTTTCCATAGACTTCCGTCAGTGTTTCTCTTCCCGAAAAGAGATTGGTTCCCAGCCCCAGTCTGTCGCCTTCAATGTAGACTCCCATCGCCGCAAGAGTGGTCGGGAAGTTGTCAAAGGTTGAATACAGACGTTTTGTATCAGGTGCTGCATTCGGAACTGCAGAGTTGATATAAGCTGTATAGACTCTGCGCTCATAGCCTGTGACATTCTGTGTAAAATCGACATCCATGGTCGGATGATCTCCCGATAATACGATCGCCGTATCAGCATACCAGGGCTGCGTTTCACACCATTTGACAAACTCACTGATCTGTTTTGATGAACATGCCATGACATTGGCATAGCGGTCATCGCCGAATGTATCCGGACAATCATCACATAGCCAGCCGTCTTCAAAATGCGTATCCACCGTTAACATCGTCAGATTGAACGGTTCTTCCTTTGAAGAAAGCTCATCCAGCGTGCTCTTGGCAATGTTGATCAGTTTGTTATCCTCATAACCCCACCAGACGTAATAATCCTTCGGGATCAGTCCGTGCTCATTGGCATATTTATAATCCCTGATCTGATAGTTTCCGTGTGATTTGAAATACAGCTCTCTGCCTCCGAAGACGGCATCCGAACCGATCAGAAGAACATTCTGATATCCGTTATCTTCAAGCACATCACCGATTGCGGTGATTCCCGGGAAGAATTCCTCCTGGCTCGACATATCGTTTCCGTTGATGCTCACCTGAAGAGGAAGACCTGCCGTTGCCGCAAACATGCCGCCCATCGTCCAGGTTGTACCGGGCAGAGAATATGCCCCATTGAGCACATTTGCTTCGCCCGAGAAGGATTCATTTGCCTTGGCAAGTTCACTCAGCTCAGGAATTGTATTCTTCTCAAATGCCCCACCGCTTGCTTCATCTGCGAATGTTGTTTCCATTGACTCAAGGAAGATATAGATCAGATTTCTTTTCTGCTCAGGGAAAACAATCGCTGTTTCTTTCGGATTCGCATAATTGTCTTTGATGAATTCCGATTCGGTTGTCTGGGAAACAACATAATCCTTCAGGCCGACAGACTCATAGACAGTTGTTCCTGATATTGCAAGACACAGAACTGCACTGACAATCAATGAGATTCTCTGAAACCATCTTCTGTTTCTTAATCTCAGCAGAAGAGCTCCCATCAGAAGGATAATCAGGAAGGAAGGAATGCCGGCAGTCTTCATATAGCTGCTGATCATATCATTTCCGGTTCCTCCGAATCCCCTGCTCAACTGGAAAACCAGTTCTTCCATTTCAAGATTCGGCCATGTCTTCAGCATCCAGAACGCAGAAAAAGCAAGCAGAACAGAAATTGAAAACAGCAGGTAGACCAATATATCAGTTGTAATACCTAAAATCTTCTTCACTTCTTTGCTTGCCTTTCCGATTCACTTTGAAAGTGTTTCTTCTGTTGTATCGGCAAATACAGACACCTGTGCAGCCTGATATTCTCTCAGATCCCCTGTGATATCAGGCAGACTTGCATATTCACCGGATGTGTTAAGCACATTTATTTTAATGATGCAGTCTGAAATATCAATATCTGAAATATCAATATTTTCCGCCCATCCGTATTTTTCAGATTTGTCAAGATCATAGGTTTTCTGACTTCTCGGATTGACTCTGTCAAATACAGTCACCCTGACATTTGCGACATCATCTCTGATGCCGGTAATGTCATTGATCCGGATTGTCATCATTCCTGTTTCTTCATTAAGCTGGGTGATCCTCACATCAGCTTTCGGAACGCCCCATCTTGTATCAAAGAAAGTTGAATTGACAGGTTCTCCGTTTTCCTGATCCCAGACAATCACATTCATTCCCTTTGCAGTCTGGCTGTATTGTGCATAGGCTCCATAGTAACGGTTGCCGATATAGACCGGAGCTGTTGAATGAGAACTGACGATTACATACGGATAGCCGCCAGACGTCACGCCATAGCGCTCCAGATACCGCTCACTTGAATCTTCATGAACAAGATTGTCTGATATCACCGCAAACCAATAGTAATCCTGTCTTCCTCTGAGATCGGTAGAGGTTCCAAGATGATACAGAGCTTCCTGAATTTCATCGGTAATGCCGTTGACTGCATTGTTTTTAAGTGTCACAAAGACGGCATATTTATTCTTATCCAGTGTTGCCAGAGTATTGAGATAAGCTGCCGCATCATTCTGTACAGCCCCCATAAACAGCAGATTTGCTCCGCTGTATGTGAATACCGTATCACCGGCAATCCCGCTTCCCGGACTCTCTGTGCGCTCGGAAACGACAATCCTGAGTCCGGTTGTACTCAGCTCGGCTTCCGGCACATGCAGATCGCAGCGCCATGAGCCGTCTTCTGATGCATTTGCTTCATAGAAAACTTCACCGGCTTCTGTCTGTGTAACTGCCATGACACGGTAAATCTCACCGCTGTCGTTATGAATATCATCAACCGCAATGGACAATAATTCTTTTTCACTGTCATAGCCAAGCACTTTGACAGTCGCATCCGAAACGATATGACCTTCAGACAGCAGATCCTTGCTTGTCAGATCCACGCCCGAAATAGATTCCATGAATTTTGACTTCTTGGAGACTTCAAGTGTTTCCGCAGTCACACCCATCTCTTCTGTCAGTGTCTTTTTTGATGAGAACAGATTTGTTCCGAGTCCAAGTCTGTCGCCTTCGATATAAACACCCATGGCGCCAAGCGTTGTCGGGAATTCATCCATTGTGGAGAAAACCCTTCTCTTTTCAGGATTCATCGGCTCTGAAGCAGAATTGATATAGCATGTATAAACCTTGCGCTCATAGTTTTCAGCAATCCCGCTGCAGAAATCAACATCCATGGTCGGATGATCGCCGGAAATGATGATCGTTGTATTTTCATACCACTCCTGTGTCTGACACCATTCAATAAACTCTGCAATTCTCTTTGAAGAACATGCCATGACATTGGAATACCTGTCATCAAATTCATCATCGCAATCCGGACAGACATACCCGTCTTCAAAATGTGTATCCACCGTCAGCATCGTGATGTTGAACGGTTCTCCTTTTGCATAATACTCATCCAGTGTGCTCTTCGCCATATCGATGAGGTAGCTGTCTTCCATTCCCCACCATACATAATGACCTGCCGGCACATAGCCGTGATGGCCTGCCCAGTAGTAATCACGGATTTCAAAATTACCATGTGATTCAAAATAATTCTTTCTCCCGCCGAACACTGCATCCGATCCCAGCAGCAATGCCTGGTTGTATCCCTGCTCCGCAAGAATATCTCCGAGTGTTCCGATTTCCGGGAAGAAGTTTAGCTGGGTATCCATATCGTTGCGGTCAATGCTTGTCTGTAAAGGAAGACCGGAAGTCTGTGCAAACATCGCACCCATTGTCCATGTTGTATACGGAAGAGACAGCCCGCCGTTCAGGCTTGTATCAGCCCCCGAAAAATCCTCATATTTCTGGGCAAGTGCAGTCAGTTCGGGAATGCAGTTATAATCAAATGCGCCGCCGTTTTCTTTGTCGGCAAATGTTGTTTCCATTGATTCCAGGAAGATATAGATCAGATTTCTCTTTTCAGAAGGAAAAACGATATTGGCTTCCTTCGGATCGACATAATTGTCACGGATGAATTCAGAATTCGTAGTCTGCGCTTCGATGTATTCGCCTACACCGACTGTCGAGTAGATCGAAGCACCGGCACAGATCAAAGAAGCAATCGAGAAGATCAGCATCCAGACTCTCATCTTACGCTTCGGTCTGCCTTTCATAGCCCTCAGCATGATGATCAGTAATACAAAGACAAACAAAGTCGGCAGAACACAATGAATCCCGTATTCGCCGAACATCTCTCCGCCGGTACCGTACAAGCCCTGCTGAAACTGAAACATCAGTTCTTCCATTTTCAGATTGGGCCATGTTTCCAGCATCCATTGTGCAGAAAAGCCTGCAAGAACAGCCATGATGAATATAAATGACACAATCGTTGTACCGATCAGCGACAAAGCTTTCTTCATGCATGGCCTCCTTATCAATCAAATAATTTACCACAATCAGGTGAAATTTCCCAAAACTTCACTTTTATTAACGTCATATTCAGAAATTCTTAATATTCAGCTCATCATTCTGATTTGAGCACAGGTAAGGATACACCTGTTTCTGATTGATTTGCAGGATGATTTTCAAAAATTCTGACATGAATGAATGATTTCAGAACTTCAGCATTTCCCATTGAAGCCGTCATAGATTCAGGATAGCCATTCAAATTATCCGCAGATTTCCTGCATCCTGTTCCGAGGAATCAGACTCCTTCCAGTGAATAAAGAATTACGGGAGACTGCATATAAATACAGAATCATAGATTGATATTTCCGTTTAACAATAAAGTTCGGTATAAGATTAATAACAAATATCGAAAAAAACTGTGATAATATGAGGATTTTTCTCAAAATCGCATATAAATTCTATGCTTTTGAATTATTATAGAAATACAGGAGGTGATGACAATGCTTTTGCAGTTCTCGTTTAAAAACTTTAAGTCATTCAGAGATGATACGGTACTGGATATGACTTCTGCCAGAGTGTCAGAATTGCCGGAACACCTCAGTCTGATCGGAGAGGAAAAAATCCTGCCCGCCGCTGCAATTTACGGACCGAATGCCAGTGGAAAATCAAATGTGGTCGAGGCATTCCGTTTCATGTGCACTTATGTGCTGGATTCCTTCGCATACGGCGGTGCAAATACGAAAGGTTCAATCCAGAAGCCGAGAAGAACGCCGTTTCTGTTTGATAAAAACAGCCGGAATGAAGCATCTTCATTTGAAGTTTATTTTATTTCAGGTGAAGAAGATGGATATAAAACATACAATTACGGGTTTACTCTTGATGACGACGGAATCAAAGAGGAATGGCTTAACAGCAAAGCCAAAACATCAGGAAGCTACAGAAGAATTTTTTATCGCGTTCAGGATGAAACAGACTTTTCTTCATTACCGAAAAAGATCCGGGATAATCTGAAAGTGTCACTGGAAAAGGATACTCTTGTTGTTTCCCTTGGATCCAGACTCAAAATATCAAAATTGAAAATGGTTGCAGACTGGTTCTCCAAAATTGAATTTGCAGATTATGGAGATCCGTTTGAAAATGCATGGAGATCAACGACATTTCCCGAGTCTTTGGAAAAGAGTGCGGAAGCCAGACAGAAAGTTGTATCCTATTTTGCTTCATTTGATCCTTCCATCATCGGTTTGAATGTCAGGAAGATCCAGTCTGATGATAACGTTGATCATGGATATGACATTCATACTGTTCATAGGATAGCCGGAACCGACGAAGTCACAACAATCCCTCTCAGCGATGAATCTGACGGGACATTAAAAATGTTTTCACTTTATCCGCTTCTTGATCATGTAACTGAGAACGGCGGTATTCTTTGTGTTGATGAATTGAATTCAAGGCTTCATCCGCTTCTGGTCAGAAATTTCCTGCTGTCTTTTCTGAATCCTGAAATCAATACAAACCATGCCCAGATCATTTTTACCACCCACGATACATGGCAGCTTTCAAATCATCTCCTGAGAAGAGATGAGATATGGTTTACGGAAAAAGATAACTCACAGGTAACATCCTTGTACTCACTGGCTGAATTTGAAGATGAATCAGGGACAAAAATCAGAAAAGATGAGAGCTATGAAAAGAACTATATGCTGGGTAAATACGGAGCAATTCCGGAATTGAAACCATTTAATATGACAGGAGGTGAAAATGCCGAGAAATAACAGAGACGGCAGCAGCAGAAAAAGCAGAGATTCTCTGCGCAGACGGGAGCCGGATCTTGGCTATTATCTGATTGTAACTGACGCGGAACACACAGAAGAAAACTATGTTCTCGGCCTGCGTGATTCACTGCCTGAGGAATTGCATGGCAGAATTGTGATCAAAACAGAACAATCCAGATTGGACAAAATCGTTTCAAGAGCAAAAACACTGGCTTCATTTAATCCTCAGTATGCGGAAACATGGATTGTCTTTGACAGAGACAGAGTAGTGAATTTTGATCAGATAATCAGCCAGGCAGAAAAAGAAGAAATCAATGTAGGATGGTCTAATCCATGTCTGGAAATCTGGTTTGATGCATATTTCGAGACAATGCATCATTACAATGATTCTGTTTCCTGCTGCCGTGGATTTGCAAGAACCTTTGAAAGGAAAACGATGCACAGGTATGAGAAGAATACCCGGGATATCTATTCTCTTCTGACTCAATTCGGAGATGAAGAAAATGCAGTCCGGATAGCTGAAAACAGATATCAACAGCATTTAAGAGAGGGAAAGCAGTTTCCCTCTGAAATGTGTCCCTGCACAACTGTTTATCAGCTTGTCGGTGAGATCAAAAGCAGAACATCAAAAAATCAGAACATATTTTCTGAATCATGATACTTTCAGAAAACTGTTCTGATTTTCTTTTGTCTCAATCGATCATCACTTCATTCAGTCTGTATCGAGATCTGCATATCTCTTCAAGAAGGTAACGATCATTGCGCGCGTGCATGCCTGACCGATTCCGAATCTATTGGTTCCGTCATTCAGACCGCGTGTAATACCTTTTTCAGCTGCCCATCTGACCGGAACAGTGTAATACTTGCCGGAGTAAACATCACGGAACCAATAAAGGACTGATCCGTCATAACCTGGTTCTCCTGCTGCACGGTAGAGGAAGGTGACGCATTGCTCACGGGTGCAGGGCTGGCCGATACCGAATCTGCCGGTTCCGTCATTCAGACCGACCGTGATGCCATTCTCAGCTGCCCATGAAATCGGCTTGAAATACCAGTCTGTCGGTTTGACATCCGTGAATGACTGACAGACAACCGGATCAGGTTCACCCATCAATCTCCATAAGAATGTAACGATCTGCTCTCTTGTACATGTCGCATCCGGTGAGAATCTTCCTCTGCCGCCATGGCCGACCGTAATGCCCTGATCAGCCGCCCAATATACAGGATTGAAGAAATATCTTGAGGTATCACTTACATCAGAGAAGAGAACTGTCACACTGCATGCATCACCCTGTCCGTATAATGTATAACCCCTGATTACGGCAGTTCCTGCTCTGTGTGCAGTGACTTTTCCTTCTGAATCAACCGAAGCGACCTCATTGTCGGAAGAAATCCAGTAAATCTTTGCGTCCGAATTCGCCGGACTTAAGGTTTTGTTCAGTCTGTATTGCTGATCATACTGCAGATACAGTGAACTTTCTTTGATTGTAAAGTCTTCCGGTGTTCTGTCACTCAATGCAGGAATCTCAACATCCTGAGACGGTGTTCCGAAATAATCATTCTCAAAATATGCAGTAAATCTGCCGGTTCCTTTTTCAGTTTCTGTCGGTTGCTGAATCACTTCATATACCGCATTGACTGTTTCACTGATTTCTTCCCCGCCGGCTGCACAATATGCATGTGCAGTCACGGTCGAATAATCAGCTGCCCAATCAAATTCAGGTTCTGTATAATCATGTTCTTCTGTCGGCGGAATCAGAACATATCTGTAATCATAATAATTCTTGCCTTCGATATTGAGGGTGGCTGTATATGTTGTCATTCCTTCCTCGTGGCAGGTCGGCTGTTTTGTCTCAGATGTCACAACCGCATCCCCGCTGCCGTTATGCGCATCATCCACCGTACATATATAATCGGCCTGTGCTTCACTCAGATCGTCGCTCCACAGCCATTTGAATCTGAAATCATGTTCATGTTTGCGGGTATGTACTTTCAACTGCTTTGACGCTCTGTAGCTGCCGCAGCTGTAGTCAAATGTAACCGTCACATCTCCCGGCTTCAAAGCAACGAGCTTTCCGTTTTCGACTTTCAGAATTGACGAGTTTGAACTCTTGATCACTGAACCGATTGCCGCATAGCTTCTTGAATAGCCGCCATAGTAAAGACCTACAGCAACGCCCGGAATCTCTTTCGGATAACCGATTTCAACGGTCATGCTCGGATCTTTCTTTAATGAATTTGCTTTGAATTCTGCCGCAAGATAAGCACTTGAAGAAGGAATCTGTACATTCACAGCTCTGTAGTTTTCATCATAATTGACAGGTGTGCCGTTTACATAGGCTGATGAAAATTCCTGAACCCAGAAACCTGTACCGTTGTATTCGGCATAGCCGATTCCGACTGCCTTGAAATTTGGTGACAGCATGTTTCTGCGGTGTGCCTGTCCGGCATAATCGTAATCTTTTTCCTCCCACATGTAGTAGGCAGATGCTGCACTGTTGACCCATCCTGCCGCAATGCATTCACCTCTCCAGGTATTGTTGAAGGCAGCCGGATAAGCAGTTGTGCAATATGATCCGTCCGGTCTGTAATGTCCCCACTCCAGAGCGATTTCGGCAGCTCTTTGCATCGCCACTTTTTCAAGTTCGTAGTCGTAATACAGCGGGCTCAGATTGTTGTACCAGATCTTGTTTGTATTTGTTGAATCCCATGCCCACGCTTCATTGCCGGTACGGAGTGAATTGACCATTCCGAGCATGCTGCGGGCTTCTGTCTGATGATATCTGAAATTCAGAGTGACAGTTGAAAGAGACGCATTGAGTGACGCATCAGCCGGTTCAATGTTGTATTCATCTTCCGAAACATATGCTGCCTCAGGATATACCGCAGTTTCAATTGTTTCCTCTTCGCTTTCTTCCGCATACAGCGGCATGAAAGCACCCGCCAGCATCGCTGCCGACAGCACGACTTTCAATGATTGTTTAAAATGTTTCCACATATCAGATTCCTCCTTCCCTTGGATGATTGTGTCATTTTCTGTCTGTAAGTGAATGATAGCATATTATCACCCCGCAGACTCACACGTTTGATTTGGTTCCAAAAAAAGCAAAACAGACAGTCATTCTGTTCTGCTTTGCACATGATTCAATACGACTGACAGTTTTTACGGGACTGTCTTTTTCACACGCTCAGTTCTTCTGGAATTCATAGATGAATGTACCGTCCAGCGAAACGGAAAGCACATCCTTTTCATATGTGAATTCAGATTCATTTCCATTGCTTGCGATCATCTTATTTTCAATATCATAAGTCAGATCGCTTCTTGCCCCGAAGACTTCATAATAGCCGGTTCCGTCTTCATTCAGCACCATCTTACCGGCCATGCCGAGATCTCCGAAGTCTTCCATTTCCTGACCGTCGGCATATTTCATTCCGGTCAGTGTGTATTCACCCGGATAGTCCGCAGGTTTGGCTGCCTGTGCACATCCGGCAAGTGTCAATGCAATGAGGAATGACAGACAAAGGCCGAATAACTTTCTGATCATGTGTTTCATACTTTTCTCCATTTCTATCGGATTTTTTACAGAACGTAAAAACTGCAGTGTGTTCAGAATGCTTTTAAAAGCATATGAATTGAGAAAGTTGTTTTCCTAAATTAGAATGACTTCAGAATGATCTGAAGGGTAAAACCTGATTATGTTACTGGAAAACATTTATAAAATTTTCGAAGACTCACCGGAAGGATCGCTGGATTATATGGTCAGTGAATTCATTCTGCTGAATCTTTATGATCTGAATCAATATTCGATCAATGACATTGCAAAACATCTGAATATCCCCAAGTCTTCTGCCGCATCGTTTTTTTCGCGCAGCCGCTTAAACGGCGGATATCCGCTGTTTTTAAGAGCTCTGAATACCGAGCTCGGCATGAATTCGATTTCCGCATCCAGATTCATCCAGGATCATAAAACATATGTTTCCCACGCCTCCAGACGAATCGAACGTGTTTCGCCGAATTCCCTGAAGCGGGTAGTCGATGAGATGAGTGTCAGCCGCAATATTCTGTTTATAGGGCCCAAGAATCTCCGTGAATGCGCTGATTCTCTGTCCGCTCTTTTATGGCATCGCAGGATTCCCAACCGCTATATCATCACCGCTTCTGTCGCAAGATATGATCAGCAGTTAAGAAACCTCACCGATGATGATCTGATCATCTTCCTGTTTCCTTATATCAAATACAGCGAACTGATTTATACAATCAACAGTTTCCAGCAGATCAGCACCACATTGATCAACTGTGCAGGAAGACATCTGTATCTGCAGAGCGATGATCAGAACCGACAGGCTGATACACGGGTCATTGATTTCAAGGCACCTGTCAACAGACTTGAACTGAAAAATGCGGCAGAACTCTTCTTTGTGCAGCTGTGCATCGCTGCCGCCGAAGAGTGGATCACAGACCCGAAAGCTCTGATCTGCAATGCCTGATGCGCCGGTATAACCGGCTTTTTTTATAAAGAAAGGGAAGCTGCAGCTGTTGAGTGCAGCTTCCCTTCTTTACTTATGATGCGTCAATGCTTCAGAAACTCTGAATTATTCATCAGCGAATCTGTAGAGGAAGGTGACTGTCATAGCTCTTGTGCAGCTCTGGCCGACACCGAATCTGCCTGTACCGTCATTGAGACCGACAGTGATTTCATTTTCGGCTGCCCATGAGACTGCATCGAGGTAGTAAGCACCTGCCTTCGTATCTGTGAAGTCAGCGACTGTGCCCGGTTTCGGCTCGCCTGCATATCTCCACAGGAAGGTGACGATCTGTTCTCTTGTACAGTTGTCATCCGGTCCGAACTTGTTCGTGCCTGCATATCCGGTTGTGATGTCATTTTCAGCAGCCCATGCGATTGCGTCTGCATAGTATCTTGTCTGATCGACATCTTCGAATGTGCTCGGTGCACTTGCTTCAGGCTGTCCTGCGAGTCTCCACAGGAAGGTTACCATCTGTCCTCTGGTGACATTGTCATCCGGTGAGAACAGGTTCGGGCTTGTTCCGGTTGTGATCTGTACAGGCTTATGGTTGTAAGCCCAGTAAACAGGATCATAGAAGTATCTCTCAGGATCCTTGACATCATCGAATTCGAACTTCGACTTGTCTTCTTTCCAGAGGATATCCTTTGCGAATGCCGTGACTGCAGCTCTCCATACACCCCAGTCATGTGCGCCGTTGAATTCATACCACTTGTAGCCGACACCTGCTGCATCGAATCTTTCCTTCAGTCCTGCATATCCGTTGTAAGCGAAGTCGAACGGACCTGCGCCCATCATGATGGTCGGGAAGTCTTTGTTCTCAATTGCGTTTACATCGTAGTTGCTTGCTGCAGACCAGAATCCGAAGTAACCGAAGTCACCTGCGTGTTCGCGGTATACATTCTGTGCGTACATGGAGCCCATGGACAGACCTGCCATTGCTCTGTCGCCAGGTTCTTTGGAGACAGGGTACAGTTTTTCGATCAGCGGTACTACCTTATCCCAGAGGTTGGTGACATAGTTGCCGACACCGTATGCATTTGTTGAAACAACGATTGTTTCGTCTACGAGACCTTCTGCGATCAGGTTGTCGAAGATGTTGTCAGTCGCACCGATGAAGTGCCACTCAACTTCATTTCCGCCTGCACCGTGAGAGATGTAGAGGGTCTTGTATGTCTTGGATTCATCATAGCCGTAAGGCTTGTAGACTGTGACATAGCTTGTAGAGCCGTTTGCTGCGATGTAAGGAACGAATTCGAATGTTCCCTTCTGATCAGCTCTCGGCAGTACATATTCCTGACCTTCGAGAACGTCATCTGCGCCATATTCACCAATCCAGATGAGTGAATGTCCGGAGTCATGTCCGTTTGCCGGGTTAGCGACGCTCGGATTTGCCGGATCCTGCATTGTGACACCATCAACGACATAGTCGTAATAGTATTCACCGCTTGCCAGAGGTACTACTGCCTGCCATACGTTATAGTCAACCTTTTCGAGCTGGATTGTAACCATATCGCCTAACGGGTTGTAGCCTGTCTGGACCATGCCTTCCTTGTACTCGTACGGAGTCTTGACTGTGAGACCTTCGGTATTGCCGTTCTTGTAGTTCTCCATGTCTTCTCTTGTCCAGTACTGGAATGCACCTGTCAGTGCGACGGAGTCTGCTTCACCCTTGTAAGTGAAGGTTGCCTGCCACTTCGCATCGGATTCAGGGAAGTCTGTGTTTTCAGCATACTCGACACCTGCCTTGTAGCCGCTTGTGTCAGGGATCGGTGCTTCTGCCGGCTTGTCATGATCGCTCCAGAGGTAGTCCTTAGCGAAGATTTCAAGCAGCTGAGGCCATGCGTACCAGTTGTGGCCGTCATGTACATAGTACATATCATCGGACCAGTCGAGACCTGCTTCTGCAGCTTTCTCAATCAGTCCCGGATATGCGCCGTTACCGAAGTCCATGTCACCGGCACCGAGCATAACTGTCGGATAATCATTGAAGTCAACCTTCGATACATCGAAGACCTGTGTTGCAGACCAGATACCGAAGTATCCGAACTTGTCTGCTGCGTTGCGGTAGAGATAAGTTGTTGTAAGTCCGCCCATTGAGAGACCGGAGAATGCACGGTCAGCAGCGTTCGGGCTTGCATTGTACTTCTCTTCCATCATCGGGAACAGAATATCTGTCAGGTTCGCAAGAATCTGCGGATAGTTCCATCCGAGTTCTGTATTGTTCATTGAAACAACGATTGTCGGTTCAACATATCCGCCTGCGATTGCGTTGTCGAAGATGTTCTTGACTGCGCCGACTGTCGGCCAATCCATTTCGTTTCCGCCACCGCCATGAGAGATGTAGAGTGTCGGGTATGTCTTGGATGCATCATATCCGTAAGGCAGATAGACTACGACTGATGTCTCCTGTCCTCTGATATTTGTATACGGTACATACTCGTATGTTCCGACCTTATCGTCTGTTCTCGGGAATGTGAGATCCATATTCTCGAGAGCTGTTTCAGGTGTGCCTGCGTAGAATACGCACCAGCCGGAGTTATTGCCGTTGACCGGGTTGAGAGTATACGGATTTGCCGGATCTTCAACCTTGGTTGCGACACCATCTTTGTAAACATTGTAAGCGTAGAAGTACTGATCGCTCGGCAGCGGCAGGCTTGTCTGCCATACACCGTCTGTGATTTCTGTCAGTTCATATTCGAACTGTGCAGGAGTGTCAACAGGGCTGTAGCCGTACGGATACATGACTTCTTCAGCTTCTGCAGCTGCGAATGCATCCTTGGCACTCAGGCCTTCTCTTTCGCCTGCGAGGTACTTGTCGCCTTCTTCAGCTGTGAAGAACTGGAAGCCGCCGAATACGGTTACTTTCTCATAATCTTCATCAGTCTTGAATGTGAAGGTAGCGATATTTCCGCTGTTGGATTCTGTATCAGGATTTTCTGTGACTTCAACACCTGCTTCAACTGCATCGGCAGCTGTTGCCGGCTTGTCTTCATCGCTCCAGAGGTAGTCCTTAGCGAAGATTTCAAGCAGCTGAGGCCATGCATACCAGTTGTGGCCGTCATGTACATAGTACATATCATCGGACCAGTCGAAGCCTGCTTCTGCAGCCTTGGCGATTAAGCCAGGATATGCGCCGTTACCGAAGTCCATGTCACCGGCACCGAGCATGACTGTCGGATAGTCGTTGAACGGAACTTCTGATACATCGAATACCTGAGTTGCAGACCAGATACCGAAGTATCCGAACTTGTCTGCTGCGTTGCGGTAGAGATAAGTTGTTGTAAGTCCGCCCATTGAGAGACCGGAGAATGCACGGTCAGCAGCGTTCGGGCTTGCATTGTACTTCTCTTCCATCATCGGGAACAGAATATCTGTCAGGTTCGCAAGAATCTGCGGATAGTTCCATCCGAGTTCTGTATTGTTCATTGAAACAACGATTGTCGGTTCAACATATCCGCCTGCGATTGCGTTGTCGAAGATGTTCTTGACTGCGCCGACTGTCGGCCAATCCATTTCGTTTCCGCCACCGCCATGAGAGATGTAGAGTGTCGGGTATGTCTTGGATGCATCATATCCGTAAGGCAGATAGACTACGACTGATGTCTCCTGTCCTCTGATATTTGTATACGGTACATACTCGTATGTTCCGACCTTATCGTCTGTTCTCGGGAATGTGAGATCCATATTCTCGAGAGCTGTTTCAGGTGTGCCTGCGTAGAATACGCACCAGCCGGAGTTATTGCCGTTGACCGGGTTGAGAGTATACGGATTTGCCGGATCTTCAACCTTGGTTGCGACACCATCTTTGTAAACATTGTAAGCGTAGAAGTACTGATCGCTCGGCAGCGGCAGGCTTGTCTGCCATACACCGTCTGTGATTTCTGTCAGTTCATATTCGAACTGTGCAGGAGTGTCAACAGGGCTGTAGCCGTACGGATACATGACTTCTTCAGCTTCTGCAGCTGCGAATGCATCCTTGGCACTCAGGCCTTCTCTTTCGCCTGCGAGGTACTTGTCGCCTTCTTCAGCTGTGAAGAACTGGAAGCCGCCGAATACGGTTACTTTCTCATAATCTTCATCAGTCTTGAATGTGAAGGTAGCGATATTTCCGCTGTTGGATTCTGTATCAGGATTTTCTGTGACTTCAACACCTGCTTCATATCCGTCTGCCGGATTTGCCGGTTTGTCTGTGTCTTCCCAGAGGTAATCTCTTGCGAAGAGTGTGAGAGCCTGTCTCCAGACACCCCAGTCATGAGCACCGTCGAATTCATGGTAGCTGTAAGGAACGCCGGCTGCATCGAATCTCTGTCTGAGTCCTGCATATCCTGCATAAGCGAAGTCGAACGGACCTGCACCGAACATGATTGTCGGGTAAGTGTTGTTCTTGACTGCCGCTACATTGAAGTTGCTTGCTGCAGACCAGAATCCGAAGTATCCGAACAGACCTGCATATCTCTGATAGACCTGCTGTGAACGGCTGGAGCCTGCGGAGAGACCGCACATTGCTCTGTCGCGTGCATCTGTGGATACAGAGTATCTGCTTTCAATGAGAGGAATGACGACATCAACGAGGTTGCCTGCGTAATCTCTGACACCGTTGAAGTTTGTGGAAACAACGATTGTTTCGTCTACGAGACCTTCTGCGATCAGGTTGTCGAAGATGTTGTCAGTCGCACCGATGAAGTGCCACTCAACTTCATTTCCGCCTGCACCGTGAGAGATGTAGAGGGTCTTGTATGTCTTGGATTCATCATAGCCGTAAGGCAGATAGACTGTTACATAATGATCCTGTCCGTTATTTGTTGTATAAGGAACGAATTCATATGTACCCTTCTTCTCGTCTGTTCTCGGTAATACATATTCCTGATCAGCCAGCGTATTTGTATCGCCGTATTCACCGACCCAGAGCAGTGAATGACCGGAGTCATTGCCGTTGTTCGGGTTAGCTACAGATCTGTTTGCCGGATCCTGCATTGTTGTACCGTCTACGACATAGTCATAGTAGTATTCGCCTGCATGCAGAGGTACGACAACCTGCCATACATCATTTGCAACTTCTTCAGCTTCAAGAGCGACCATGTCACCGATCGGGTTGTAGCCGGTCTGGATCATGCCTTCCTTATATTCGTAAGGAGTCTTGACTCTTAATCTGTCTCTGTTGCCATTTACATAGTCTTCCGCATCACGTCTTGTCCAGTACTGGAAAGCACCTGTGATCTTGACTTCTTCAGCTTCACCCTTGTATGTGAATGTAACCTGATAGTTTGCTTCGGACTCAGGGAAGTCTGTGTTTTCAGCGATTTCGATGCCTGCTTCGTAGTCATCATAGGAGAGAGGACGTCTTGCGTCTGCTTCCCACTGCCATACACTTCTGCCGTCAGCTGCTGTTGCTTCATTGCGGCCGAAGTAGATCCAGCTCCAGTGGCCCGGATAATCAATTCCGTCTACCTGAACGTTCGGATAAAGATTGAATTCACTGTTCGGGAGAACATCATGCATTCTGATGGAGCTTCCTGCAGGTCTGACTGTTGTGTCGTTTTCTGCATGGATGAAGAATACATTCTGGAAGCCCATTGTGTCGAGTAACAGCTGATCCGGATATGTGTTTGCATTTGCTGCTGCGCAGATCGGAACTACCGTTGCCCAGACATCCGGATATGTTGTTGCGATGCGGACCGTTCCGCCACCACCCATTGAGCAGCCTGCAACATGGATTCTGTCCTGATCGACATTGTATTCTGCGGAGATCTTTTCGATTGTTTCGATGACCTTTGCAACGTCAGCGTTGTTCCAGCCGCTTGCTGTTTCAGGAGCGAGGACGAATGCGCCGCCGAAGATTTCCTGTGCTTCGTCTGTGACCCAGCCGAGGGCACCGCGGTTCGCTCTGATCTGTGCTTCGTTAGCGTTTCCGCTTTCACCTGCACCATGTAACCAGAGTAATAACGGATGAGCTTCGCCGTCGTCATAGTTTTCAGGGATCCAGAATCTGTAAGGCAGACCGTCTGTCTCGCCGTATTCGAATGCGTCAACTTCAGGATCGGAGAAGTTGCCCTGCTGTACGAATGTGAACTGACGAGGATCAGCGGTTGTGCCGTCTTCGAGTGTAACATCGCCGACAAATGTAACTTCATATGCAACTGCGATCGAGAGGTTTCTGCCGCCTGCATACTGCAGAGTGCCTTCGCCTGCGTTGCCAAATGCTGTAACGAGATCGATTGTAGCGATTCCGTCTTCGATTGAAACTGCTTCTACCTGTCTTTCGACACCTTCATATGCTGTTGTAACAACACCGCGGTTGTTGACGTATGTACCGTTTGCAACAACCTTGAAGGAGCCCTTGTTCAGATAGCCTGTATCGATTCCCTGGTCATTGAGATCGATTGTGACTTTGTTGATTGCTTCACCATAGTCATAGACATGAGCTTCGAGTTCGAACGGGATGTCTCCCAGCGGAACTGTTTCCGGATTCGGGAGCTTCTCGTCTTTCCAGAGGATATCCTTGGCAAACATCGTCAAAGCTTCTCTCCAGACACCCCAGTCATGAGCACCGCGGAATTCTTTATAGATATAAGGAACGCCTGCTGCGTCAAATCTGGACTTGAGACCTGCATATCCTTTGTAAGCAAAGTCGAAGTAACCAGGTCCCATCAGGATTGTCGGGTAGTCGTTGTTTGCGACTGCTGCGACATCATAGTTGGAAGCTGCGCTCCAGAAACCGAAGTAACCGAATTCGCCTGCTGCCTTCTGGTAGACCTGCTGTGAACGGCTTGAGCCTGCGGAGAGTCCGCACATTGCTCTGTCGCGTGCATCTGTGGATACAGAGTATTTGCTCTCAATCAGCGGGATGATGTTGTTGAGCAGGTTCGTTGTATAGTCGCCGACGCCTGAGAATGTCGGGGAAACAACGATTGTTTCATCCACAAGTCCTTCTGCGATCAGGTTATCGAAGATGTTGTCTACTGCACCGATGAAGTGCCATTCAACTTCGTTACCGCCGCCGCCGTGTGAGATATAAAGTGTCTTGTATGTCTTAGCCGGATCATATCCGTAAGGCAGATAGACTGTGACGTAGGATGTATTTCCGCTTGCTGCGATGTAAGGAACGAATTCATATGTTCCCTTCATGTCAGTTCTCGGCAATACATATTCCTGACCGATCAGTGTATCTGTTTCGCCGTATTCGCCGATCCAGATCAGGGAGTGTCCGGAATCATGTCCGTTTGCCGGGTTGGCAACAGATCTGTTTGCCGGATCCTGCATGGTTGTGCCGTCGACTACATAGTCATAGTAGTATTCGCCGCTTGCCAGCGGTACGACTGCCTGCCATACATTGTGAGCTACTTCTGTGAGTTCAATGGAAACCATGTCGCCGAGCGGGTTGTAACCTGTCTGCATCATGCCTTCTTTGTACTCAAACGGAGTCTTGACTGTGAGGCCTTCTGTATTGCCTGCTACATAAGCAGCTGCGTCTTCTTCTGTCCAGTACTGGAATGCACCGGTCAGAGCGACTGTTTCTGCTTCACCCTTGTATGTGAATGTAGCCTGCCACTTGGCATCTGTTTCAGGGAAGTCTGTATTTTCTTCATAGACAACGCCTGCTTCATAGTCATCATAGGAGAGAGGACGTCTTGCGTCTGCTTCCCACTGCCATACACTTC
>JAUNEN010000002.1:0-2256 GCA_030525525.1 Erysipelotrichaceae bacterium | reverse complement strand
AACTTCAGGATCGGAGAAGTTGCCCTGCTGTACGAATGTGAACTGACGAGGATCAACGGTTGTGCCGTCTTCGAGAACGATATCGCCTACGAAGGAAATCTCATAAGCCAGGTCAATTGACAGGTTTCTGCCGCCTGCATACTGCAGTGTGCCTTCGCCTGCGTTGCCATATGCTGTGACGAGATCGATTGTTGCGATTCCGTCTGTGATATCGATTGTATCGATTGTTCTTTCAACGCCTTCATAAGCAGTCAATGTCTGACCGTTTCTGACATATGTACCGTTAGAGACAATCTTAAAGGAGCCTTTGTTCAGATAGTCAAGATCGAGTCCCTTGTCATTGAGATCGATTGTGACTTTGTTGATTGCTTCACCATAGTCATAGACATGAGCTTCGAGTTCGAACGGGATGTCTCCCAGCGGGACTGTTTCCGGATTCGGAAGCTTGTCTGTGTCTTTCCACAGGAAGTCTTTTGCGAAGGAGGTTAAAGCTTCTCTCCAGACACCCCAGTCATGAGCGCCATGGTATTCCTGATATGTATAAGGAACGCCTGCTGCATCAAATCTTTCTCTGAGTCCTGCGTATCCTGCGTAAGCCAGTGTATCAAACGGGCCTGCGCCGAAAACGATGGTCGGATAATCATTGTTCGGGATTGCTGCAACGTCATAATTGGAAGCTCCGCTCCAGAAACCGAAGTAACCGAATTCGCCTGCCGCATTGCGGTAGACCTGCTGTGAACGGCCTGAGCCTGCGGAGAGTCCGCACATTGCTCTGTCGCGTGCATCTGTGGATACAGAGTATTTGCTCTCAATCAGCGGGATGATGTTGTTGAGCAGGTTCGTTGTATAGTCGCCGACGCCTGAGAATGTCGGGGAAACAACGATTGTTTCATCCACAAGTCCTTCTGCGATCAGGTTATCGAAGATGTTGTCTACTGCACCGATGAAGTGCCATTCAACTTCGTTTCCGCCGCCGCCGTGTGAGATATAAAGTGTCTTGTAAGTCTTCGCCGGATCATATCCGTAAGGCAGATAAACTGTCAGATATGATGTGTTTCCGCTTGCAGCGATGTAAGGAACGAATTCATATGTACCATTGCGATCGCTTCTCGGAAGTACGTATTCCTGACCGACCAGAACGTCTGTCTCGCCGTATTCACCGATCCAGATCAGGGAGTGACCTGAATCATGTCCGTTTGCCGGGTTGGCGACTGACGGATTTGCCGGGTCCTGAATTGTTTTTCCGTCTACTACATAGTCGTAGTAGTATTCGCCGGAATGCAGAGGTACAACTACCTGCCATACATTTTCAGCAACTTCTTCCAGCTCGATTGTAACCATATCCCCCAAAGGGTTATAGCCGGTCTGGACCATGCCTTCAATATATTCATACGGAGTCTTGACAGCTAAATTATTTCTGGAATCCGTATTAAACAGTGCCATATCTCTCTGTGTCCAGTACTGGAAAGCACCGGTCAGCGCTACGCTTTCAGCCTCACCTCTGTAAGTAAAGGTGACCTGCCATTTGGCATCGGTCTTCGGGAAGTCGGTATTGAGTTCATAAGTAACTCCCGCTTCTGCATCAGCGTAAGGGTTGGGTTCCTCGGGTTCCGGATCAACCGGATCAGCCGGGATGTCTTCGTCTGCTGTAATTTCTTCTGCAGCGGGCTCTTCTTCAGCGACGACCTCTACAGGCTGTTCTTCAGCTTCGACAGCTTCTTCCACAACCTCTTCAGTCTCTTCGATGACTTCCTCTGCAACTGTTTCTTCTTCAGGAACGACTTCGGCAATTTCTTCTTCACCGATAACTTCCTCTGCGGGTTCTTCCGCCAATACGTTCAGTGCACTGGAAGGGAGCGCTAACATCAAAGCGAGCAGACTTGCACCTAATTTTTTAGGCCAATACATGCTTTTCTCCTTTCAATTATTCTGTAAATTATGTAGTTGAATATAGATTATCCCTCCGGTATTCCCCTCCTTTCTTTTACCGAACGGACTCTCTGTAAAGTCATGATATCATTACATAAATTCACAAATTGTGCACAATAATGCAAACGTCCACAAATTCTGCACGAATCGCAAAAGTTCAACGGTTCACAAAAAAGGCCGATTTCCAACAAAATCGGCACAACCGGTTTTCAGAATACTTCCTTATACGATGCTGGATTTTCCTGCTTTTTTTTGCAAAAAGAAAACAGCCTTGCGGCTGCTTCTTACTCTTCTTCAACTTTCTGCAGATCGTTGTAGTTGATGTCG
>JAUNEN010000113.1 GCA_030525525.1 Erysipelotrichaceae bacterium | reverse complement strand
AATAACTGTGAGAGATATGATCAATGAAAAAAGAACCATTCGTTCAGAATGATTCTTTTGAAACCTCATTGTCTGTTTTACTTTGAGACAAGCTTTGGATTATTCCATTTCACGGCACTTCTCAAGAAGTGAAATGATCGGCAGATGCTGAGGGCAGGCTGCTTCGCACTGTCCGCACTGAATACAATCGCTTGCTTTGCCTTTGCCGGCAGTGACAATCGTATATTCTCTCTTTGTGCGGAATTCCGGGCTTCCCTTCTTGCGGTTTTCAACATTGAAGATTTCCGGAATCGGAATGGACATCGGGCATCCCTTTGTACAGTAGTGACATGCCGTGCAGGGGATGGACTTATCCCTGTCGAGAGCTTCCTGTGCCTTTTTGATGACTTCCTCTTCTTCGTCGCTTAACGGTTTGAAGTCCTTCATGAAGGAAAGGTTGTCCTTCATCTGCTCCAGTGAGCTCATGCCGCTGAGAACAGCGAGCAGATTGTCCTTGCTTGCCACAAATCTCAATGCCCATGATGCATAGCTTGCTTCAGGATTTGCTGACTTGAGGATTTCCTTGACGCTGTCAATCGGATCGGCGAGGATACCGCCTTTGACGGGCTCCATGACAGTGACAGGCTTGCCGTATTTTTTGCAGATTTCCCAGTTCTTTCTGGAAGCGACACCGGGATTCTCCCAGTCGGCGTAGTTGATCTGAAGCTGAACGAATTCAACATCCGGATGTTTCTGAAGAATTTCTTCAAGCAGTTCTGGATTGGCATGGAAGGAGAATCCGTAATGCTTGATCAGTCCTTTTTCCTTCAGCTCTTTGACATAATCCCAGATACCGTATTCTTCATATTTCTCATAATTTCCGCGCTGAATTGCGTGAACGAGATAGTAATCAAAATAGCCGGCACCGCTTCTCTCAAGACTGGTCATTGTTTCCTGTTTTGCTTCTTCGGCAGTGATGGAGCTGCCCTGCTGAATGATCAGCTTGCTTGCCAATGTATATGAATCACGCGGATAGCGCTCAACAAGTGCCTTGCGGATGGCTTCTTCACTTCCCTGATAGGCAAATGCTGTGTCGAAGTAGGTTCCTCCTGCTTCCATGAACAGATCGACCATATCGGATACCTGGGGGATATCGATACTGCCGTCTTCAAGTCTCGGAAGTCTCATCAGACCGAAACCGAGCTTCAGTTTTTCCTTGCCTGTGTAAACACTCATAAAATGATCTCCTTTCGTTTAACTCTTTCCGCTTTCATTATAACGATTTCTGTTTGCATTGAAATATCCATGAATGTATACCTGTCCGGGTTTTGGGTACAAATGAATCGTCCGGCATACAGTAAATATGATAGGATTTTAGTGACAATTATTTCAGGAGAACAACATGCAGATAATCAATTTGAATCGTGACTGGTATGTATATAAGCGTGATGATGCTTTTTCCATGGTGACGGCAATCCCTGCAGATGCAGTCAATACTGATCTGCCTTATGACGCTCTGTTTCATGATGAACAGAAAGAATACAGTCTAAACGGCGGACGGACAGGTTATTTTGACAGCGGTGTCTATTATTATCACAAGAAGATTGTTTTCGGGGAGGAATATATCGGAAAGAGAATGATTCTCAAGGCAGAAGGACTGTTTTCAAAATCATTTGTCTATGTCAACGGCTCACTTTCTGCAAGCGGCAGCTTCGGATATATCAGCACTGTCTGTGATATCACACCTTATGTGAAATACGGCAGCGAAAATACAATTCTGATTATCTGCAAAACCGATGCATTCAGCTCAAGATGGTACAGCGGGTCAGGTGTTTTAAGACCGGTATATCTCTATGTCGGTGAAGATGTTTATACAGAGATCGATTCGCTGAAAGTGAAATGCGAATATGTAAATGAAGAAGGAGCCGGTATCAGAATCAGGGCAGATCTCAGAAATGAGAGACCTGAAGCGAAGAGTGTTTCGGCAGAGATTGTCATTGAAGATGAAACAGAAACAGTTTTAATGGAAAGCTTCCCGCTGCGCATCAATAAAACATATCATCTGGACAGAAGATTCTTTGTAAGGAATGTTCATCTGTATGATGAAAATGATCCTCATCTCTATACAGTGAAACTCAGAGTCGGAAATGATGAAACAATCATCAGAACCGGCTTCAGATATGAAACATTCGATGCAGTCCATGGCTTATGCATCAACGGGAAAACGGTGAAGTTAAGAGGAGCCTGCATTCATCATGACGAAGGAATCCTCGGCGGTATTGCTCTGAAGGAGTTTGAATATTATCGTGTTTCACTTTTGAAAGAAGCTGGTTTCAATGCAATCCGCAGTGCACATAATCATCCTTCGCAGGAGCTTCTGGAAGTCTGCGATGAGCTTGGCGTCTATGTTCTGGATGAAGTCTGTGACATGTGGACAAAGATGAAGGGGTTCGGAGACTATGCACAATACTTTCAGACAGACTGGAAGAATGCTGTCGATACGATGGTGAATGAAGATTATAACCACCCCTGCGTAGTTGGTTATTCCACCGGCAATGAAATTTCTGATATCAATACGGAGAAGGGATTTGAAACGGCCCATGATCTGTATGAAAGAATCCACGGAAAGGATGATACCCGTTTTGTGACAAACGGAATCAACGGCGCATTTGCTGCAGGAGATGAAATTATCGATATCGCAGTCGATCTGACCGGCATGGATCGAAGTGTCTTTGAATCCGGCGATGTCAACAAATTCATGGGACTCATGGCTTCGCGAATGACGGATATCGTCAATCACCCGGTTGTCACAAAAGTGGTTGAGCGGATGGACAGTGCAGTGGATGTACAGGGCTATAACTACATGACTGCACGTTATGAAAAGGATGCAGAAACATATAAGAACCGCATCATGCTCGGAACCGAAACCTATCCGAAACAGATTGCTGAAAACTGGCGTATCATTTCAAAGACACCTGCCTGCATCGGTGATTTCACATGGACAGGCTGGGATTATATGGGCGAGCTGAGTGCACCGTATCCTGCTTTGAACAACACTTCGGGTGATCTTGACCGCTTCGGTTTCAGAAGACCGGTTTCCTATTACCGGGAAATTGTTTACGGTCTGAGAAAACAGCCTTATGTCTGTGTCAGACCTTATGAAATGTTTGGCAAACCGAGAGAATTCGGACCGTGGAAGTTTACGGATGCGACTGAAACATGGACGCTTGATTGTGAAGAAGGAACGATGGTAACCGTTGAAGTCTATTCATCAGATGATACGGTTGAACTTGAAGTCAACGGAGTCTCTCAGGGAGTGAAGGAAGTCAAAGACTGCTATGCATTGTTTGATATTCCTTATCAGAAGGGAATTCTGAAGGCGCACAGCGCTTCCGGCAGCTTTGATCTTATGACAGCTGACCGTAAGAAGGCGGAGATTGTACGAGAAGATCATGCCTATGGCGATTATGTCTTCTCAAAGGTTTACCTCATGGATGAAAATCAAAAGACACTTCCTGCAGACGGGGAAACCTGTGCATGTGAGCGGGAAGGATATGAAATCATTGCGGCAGCTTCAGAGCGGACAGTTCATGATCATGGATTTGCGAATCAGACCATTGAGCTGTACGGGCAGGGAGGCCTGGTAATTTACAGAAAGAATCAGTAAAAGAGAAGGGGGGCAGCCCTTCTCTTTTTAAAGAAAATAACAGATTGTTTAATTCAGCGGCTGAAGATTGAGATCGCTCATTGACCAGACGCTTAAGGCAAGCGTGCTCATGTTATGCAGATAGGCTGTGACTGATGGCTGCAGGATGCCGAATGCGCCGGAAAGAATCAGAAGTGAATTGACGGAAAGAATTGCGCGGTAGTTATATTTCAGACGGCTGCTTAACTGCGTACTGAGACTGCGCAGGGTGAGGAGTGTATGCAGGCTGTCTTCACAGATTGTGACGTCTGCTACTTCTCTGGCAATTGCGGCACCTTCGGAAATCGCAACCGATACATCTGCTTCGGCAAGAGCCGGGGCGTCATTGATGCCGTCACCGACCATGATGATCGTATGTCCTTCTTTCTTTTTCTTCTTTACAAAGGATGATTTGTCTTCCGGCAGAACTTCCGACTGATATTCATCAATGCCAAGCTGCTCTGCGACTGTGGCAGCTGTTTTTTCACTGTCGCCGGTCATCATGACAACATGTTCAATTCCCGCTTCACGCAGATTCGCAATGACATCCCGTGCTTCTTCCCGGATGGGATCTTCAATCAGGATGACTGCGGCCAGGCGTTTGCCGATCGAAAGATAGAGATAGGAATAGCCGGCCGGGATTTCATCAAAGCGCTCCTGCTCGCCATCCGGGATGCGGCATTTTTCATCTTCGAAAATGAAATGCCAGCTGCCGATCAGAACCCGCTTGCGGCCGATATGGCTGACAATGCCATGGGCAACCACATATTCGACTTCCGAATGGATTTCTTCATGGAGAAGTCCACGGTTTTCAGCTTCCTTTGTGACTGCATTTGCAATGGAATGCGGGAAGTGTTCTTCCAGACATGCGGCAAGTCTCAGCATTTCGGTTTCATCATTTCCGCCGAATGTGACAATTCCCGCAACTTTGGGAACTGACATGGTCAGTGTGCCCGTCTTGTCAAAAACGATTGTGTCCGCTTTGGCGGCAGCTTCGAGAAATTTGCCTCCCTTGACATTGATCTGCATGGTTCCTGCCTGACGCATGGCGGAAAGAACGGCGATCGGAATACATAATTTCAATGCACAGGAATAGTCCACCATCAATACGGCGACGGTGCGGTCGATATTGCGGCTGAAGAGATAGACAGCGGCGGCTGCGAGAAAGGAATACGGTACAAGCGTATCGGCAAGTTCTGCCGCTCTGCTTTCGGCAGATGACTTCATCTTTTCGCTTGTCTGTATCATTTCAACAATGCGGTCGTATCTGCCGCTTCCCGATGTGCTCAGAACTTCAACAATGCATTCGCCTTCTTCGATCACCGTGCCGCCGTAAACCATGGCGCCTGCTTCTTTATGAACAGGCATGGATTCACCGGTCAAAGATGCCTGATTGACAGACGCACTGCCGCTTACAACAAGCCCGTCAAGTGGAATGATATTCCCGGCATGAACACGGATGTGATCGTGTGCATTGATCGAATGCAGATCAGTCAGCTGATCAGGCATTCCTTCCTGAACAAGCCACACCTGATTTACATTGAGACTCAATGCACGGGCAAGATCATCCACTGATTTGCGGTATGTGTAATCTTCAAGGATTTCACTGAAGCCAAGCAGGAAGGTGATGTCTCCGGCTGTGTCCCAGTCTTTTCTGAAAAGAGAGATGGAAATACTGACGGCATCGAGCAGAGATACTTCCAGCTTTCCTTTCTTCAGACTTTTGATTCCTTCGTAAATAAAGGGAATGGATCTGATGCATATGAGGAATGCTCTCAGATTCACCGGCAGAAAGAACCGCTTGAAAATCCGGCTGCCGATGTGCATTGCAACTCTGTTCTCAAAATCAGCAGTCATTTTCCGGCTGTGCAGATCGACTGTTTCCGGATTCATTTCATCATATGAAAATGACGAAAGGGCGGAAATGATTTCTTCCCGCTTACCGTGATATCTGATCACTGCGTGTCTCGTGCGCTCGGAAACCGAAGCGTCATCAACACTTCCGAGAGCCTTCAGATATTCTTCCAGCAGCTCAGCCTGCTGAAGAGTCATGTAGCTCTGCAGGGTGTCAATCCGCATCCGGCCTCTGCTTTCATGAAGAATCTGACATCTCATGAAACAACAGACACTTTCTACTTTGTTTCAGCTGCGGCCAATACAGCTTTTGCGTCTTCAATGCGCTGCGCTTCTTTCGCTTCATAGCGTTCGCGGTTGATTTCTTCCGCATCGGCAGCGATATCGGAAATGTTTTCCCTGAGCAGGTGATACTGCTCAACTGCGTCATCGCGGCATCTCATCGCTGCGGCAGTGACATGTGTATAGACTTTCTTTGCATCATCGCTCTTTAATGCTTTCAGGCCGGCGCTTCCCAGCAGGAAACCGCATCCGAGCCAGCTCCATTTGTTCCAGATCATGTTATACCTCCTGTTGTTAGTTAATCTAAACTTACTTCTTATTTTACAACAGGATGCTTGTTTTCGTGACAGTTTTGTCATGAGATTTTCTGCCGGAATGATATGGATGGTGATGAATCTGACGGAACTTCAGGACATGAAACAGTCTTCGTAAAAGAGTATTGGCGATCAAAAACAGGTATGAACATGATCATACCTGTTTTCAGATACAGTGATTCTGATTTGAGTCCAATCTGATATCAGCGTTTCACCTGTCTGTCCAAAATCTTAAAAATTTCAAAAAATGATGTAAGAAGCTGAAAAACAGGTACACATGTAGTTTGAAGAGCTGAAAAAGCTCTTCGGAATACATCAGACATCAGAGGTCAGTGCATACTTATTTCTTTGAAGAACGGGCGTTCTCAATGATCTTCTTGTAAGGCATGACCATTCCTTCGGTCATCTTCGAACCGATCTTCTTCTGAATCTTCGGATTGCTCATCATGGCACCGACCGCATACATGGCAAGCATTGTGCCTGTCTTCTTCTGAGGGAAGTCATAGAAGCCGTGCTTCTTATAGAACCGGTGATCTTCCTTCATGAGTCCCTGCATCTGCCAGATCAGGTCGCGGAATACCTTGAGTCCGCCGACGCCGTAGAAATTGCGCGGTTCATTGTATTGATGAACAACCGCATAACAGGTTACAAGCGCAAGTCTTCTGATTTCTTCATCCGGATGGAATTCATCGCTTGCAATCCCGGCATGGAAATTGCCGCCGGCTTCACTTCTGGCTTCCATCACCATCTTAAGATCCGGTTCATTGGACAGACATCCGCTGACCAGATACCCGATCGGTTTGCCCATGGTGACGGTGCGGTGGCCGTTGCAGAACTGCCTGTCATCATACATCTTGAAGAGGGAACCCATTGAGTGATCTCTGATGGTAAAGGCATAGATGATGGCATCTGCCGTCTGGATCTGATTTCTTAAAAATTCATCAAAACCGTCTTTATAGATACATTTGCCGCTTGCTGCACAATGGAAACAGCCAAGACACCCTCCCTGAAACGGGAAGTCTCTGAGATTGACAACACGGCTGTTCATTGAAAGAGAAGCGCGGAATGCATCAATCATATGACTTAAGCGGGATCCTTCTTCACAATCCGTGACGATGACGGTTGTGCCGATGAGATTCCTGACAGATTCAGAAGGGATTGAAATCTCTTCGGGATCCGCAATTCTGCCTTCATATCCGTAAGGATAGCGGGCAGGCTCATGGAGGTTATTCTGTATGGAATAGAGGACATATCTGAAGAATTCACGGGCTTCCTGCTGACCTTTCTTCTTTAAAAGGTCATCCATATCGGCGGAAAGGCCGCGGATATACTTCAATCCGAGATCATCTGAACAATTCTCGATGAACTGATGGGCAGTGACATCGTAGAAATGCTTCGAAGTGGAGATCTGGGTTGCGAATTTACCCCGCAGATCAATCCTGTTCTCCCTGATCAGCTCAATGAAACGATGCAGCTGGGAAGGAACAAGGAATGTATAGACAGGATAGGCAAACAGAATCAGGTCTGCCTGTTCCAAAGCTTCTTTACAAACAGAAAAATCTTTCTCATAAAGCCGGATTCTGAGACCCGGATCAAGATAAGTGAGTGAATGTTCGGGAAACAGTGCCTCAAGATAAAGCACCGTCTGAAGGGTGATGCTGTTGGAACCGGAAGGGGATCCGTTGATAACTGTGATTTTCATGATATTTCTCCGTTGAAATGATTAACTTACACAAATTATAAACGGAACGAATTCATGAATGTCATAAAAGAGAAGGATTTGACTGAAAGAATACGCAATTGATCAAAAAAGATGAAATCAGCTGAATGGATTCATCGTCATGATCGTTGAATAACCGAATACGGGAGGAAAAACAAAATGACAATTTTACTGCATGAAAACCATTGCATGGCACAGACACCGAAAGGTACCATTCATCTGACACCGAAGGAATATGACATTCTTGACTACCTGATGAAGAACAGTGAAAAGTGTGTCTCTCCTGAAGAACTCTACTCTGAAGTCTGGAGCGCGGTTCCGTTCAACTGCAGGCCTGTGGTTGCGGTTCATATCCGCCATATCAGAGAGAAGATTGAACCGAATCCTTCCCGTCCGAAATATCTGAAACGGATTTTCGGGGAAGGATACCGCTACGTCAATGAATAACTGATCAGGA
>JAUNEN010000112.1 GCA_030525525.1 Erysipelotrichaceae bacterium | reverse complement strand
AAATAACTGACCGGATAAACGATCTGGGACTTCTGATTTTGCGGGAAATCAAAAAACATCCCGGGATCAAAGTCCCGGGTCTTCTGGAAAAAATTTCGGAAGTGATTCCGGATATGACGGCAGATAAAATCAGGAATGAAATCAAAAGAGAATTGAAAAATCATATTGAATTGAGAGGTTCGAAAAAAACAGGAGGTTATTATCTGAAGCAGTAATATGTGTTTCAATGAAAGCTGATCTTAATCTATCACATAATTTAACATAATATTTACATAATTGACCGACGGTCGGTTGCTATTATAACAATGCAGATAAGGAATCTGCCCTGAATGAATGCTCCCCCTTAGCATATCATCAGTGAATTCTATCCCCTTATATAATAAATCAATCGTGAGAAGGTCCCGGAAGGGATCTTTTCATTTGTATGGTGTAATATATACGCATGGAAAATACAGTAAAAAAGATCTGTGAACTGATCCGGGAAAAAAGAAAGAATGATTCACATTGCATCATCGCAATTGACGGCAGATGTGCATCCGGTAAAAGCACAGCTGCCTCACTTCTGCATGAAAAGATGGGTGGTGCGCTTGTGCACATGGATGATTTCTTTCTGAGGCCGGAACAGAGAACAAAAGAAAGATACATGACACCCGGAGAGAATGTGGATCATGAACGCTTTCTTGAAGAAGTGCTTCTGCCTTTAAGCAGAAAAGAGAAGGCTGTCTTTCATCCTTTTGACTGCAGTCTGATGAAACTGTCAGATCAGTTCTGTGAAGCGGACGGCAGCGGGCTGGTGATCATCGAAGGCAGCTACAGTCACCATCCTTTGCTGAGAGAGTATTATGATCTGAAAATCTTCCTGCATGTTGATCCTGAAGTGCAGTTAAAAAGAATTGAAAAGCGCAATCCTGACAAGATTGAAGACTTTAAAAACAAGTGGATTCCCTATGAAGAGATGTATTTCAGCAATTATAATGTCATGCATGAAGCAGATTGCGTGATTGACACAACGAATTTGTTTTAACCATAGAAAAAGAACCGTTGATTATTGTATGATACTCGTGTAAGCGTTTACTGGAGGATAATATGGCTAATTTACCGAAGTGCCCGCATTGCGGATCAAAAAATGTAAGCAGAGTAGAAGGCTTCTACAGATGTGCAGACTGCCTGAGCGACTATGGCAGAACACCTTATGATGACAACGGTGTTCCGATGGTCGAAGCATGCTCGGGAATCAGAGTCCGTTTGGGCGATCTTTTCAATGGCTCAGTCAGACTTCGTATGGGTCAGGACGGAGATGTCTGTCTTTATGAAATCTATGATTCAAACGGCGGCGGTCTGAATAAATATGCAGATATGCTGAGTCAGTCTGAATGGAACAAATTCCGTAAGGAACTCTTTGAAAAAGTCTATGTCAATGACTGGGACAAGGTTTATATTCCTGTCAATGACGGCAGAGACGTTTCCGAAGATGAAGAATGGGAACTCAGCGTCATCGTTGATGAAAATGAAGAATACCTGTTCAGAGGATTCGGTGAATATCCTGTTTACTGGGATAAGTTCATGAAGCTTCTGAAACCGATTCTTTCCAATCTTGAAAAGTAATCTGTTCATATTTACGAAAAAAGGCATTCATTTGCCTTTTTTTTGCGCAGTGCTACAATGAGAAGGCTATTGTTAAAAAAGGATAAATATTTATGAAGATATTAATCGCGGGAGCGGGTAAGGTCGGCAGAGCGCTGACCGATGAGCTCTCTAAAGAAGGACATGATGTAACCGTCATTGACATGAACAGTGCGGTTCTTGAAAATGCGGTCAGCAGCTATGATGTTATTACACTTCAGGGCAACAGTGCTTCCATGGCAGTTCTTGAAGAAGCAGGAATCCGCAATATGGATCTGCTGATTGCTGCTACCAATGCAGATGAAGTCAATCTGCTTTCCGTTATTACTGCAAAGTCACTGAATCCCGATATCCATACGATTGCCAGAATCCGCAATCCTGAATATGTGGAACAGGCTAGAAGCATGCGCAATGTATTCGCACTGTCGCTGATCATCAACCCCGAACAGCAGACAGCGCATGAAATCGCAAGACTGTTGAGATATCCCGGCTTTTTGAAGCGTGAGACATTTGCCAAGGCAAGAGCGGAGATCGTTGAACTGAAGGTTGCCAGAGGTTCCAAGCTCTGCAAGGTTCAGCTGAAGAATCTTTCCAATGCGACAAGAGCCCAGGTGCTCGTTGCGGCAGTTCTGCGCAAAGGCCAGGCAATTATGCCGGACGGCAACTTCACAATCGATGAAGGCGACCGTCTGTTTGTGACGGGTGATCCCGAACAGCTTCATCAGATGCTGATACATATCGGAATTATCAATATGCCTGTATCGCATGTCATCATGGCAGGCGGCAGCCGCATTGCCTACTATCTGGCTGAGGAACTGAACAAATATCACATTTCCACCAGCATTATCGAAATGGACAAGGAGAAATGCCGTGAGCTTGCCGAGCAGCTTCCGTTTGCGACAATCATCAACGGCGATGTGTCCAACCGCTCAACTCTTGACAGTGAAGATATCGGCGATTACGACGCGGTTGTTTCACTCACCGGTATTGATGAACTCAATGTTGTCACTTCGCTGTATGCCCATATGAATCAGGTACCCAACATCGTCACCAAACTCGGCCGAGGCGGTGAAGGTGAACTGATTGAGAATATGCCGATCGGATCGGTTATCTGTCCGAAGGAATTATGCACAATGCACATTGTCCGTTATGTCAGAGCGATGCAGACAAAGGAAGGTGCAGCACTTTCCATTCACAGAATCGCCGACGGAAAGATTGAAGCGATCGAATTCACCGCAGATCAGGATACAAAGCATCTCGGTGAAAAGTTAAAGAATATCCGTACCAAAAAGAATGCGCTCATCATTTCGATCAGCCATGGAAAGACGTCTGAGATTGCCAACGGTGAATCTTCCTTCAACAAGGGTGATACCGTCGTCGTTATCACAGATACAGAAAGCAGTATCAAGCAATTGAATGATATCTTCGAGGACAGCTTCTCATGAATCTCAGAATGATGCTGCGGATTATCGCATACATACTTCTGGTGGAAGCGGCATTGATGATACCGCCGACACTGATCAGTCTGTTCCTTCATGAAGCTGCTTCATTAAGAGGATTTCTGATCAGTATCGTCATCATACTCGCAATTGCCGGATTATTGATGCTGGTGACAGTCAAAGCCAGCGGCCAGAGATTCTATGCAAGAGAAGGTCTTGCGACCACCGGTCTTACATGGATTATCCTTGGAATGCTGGGCTGTCTGCCCTTTGTGCTTTCGGGAGCGATCCCGAGCTATGTGGACGCATTGTTTGAGATGGTATCCGGATTTACAACCACCGGTTCTTCGATCCTGACCAATGTAGAAATTCTTCCCAAAGGAATCTTATGGTGGAGATCTTTCTCACACTGGGTCGGAGGTATGGGTGTCCTTGTCTTCTTGATGGCAATCGTTTCAGTTTCCGGAAAGAACCAGGGATTTACACTTCATATCATGCGTTCCGAATCACCGGGACCTGCCGTCGGCAAGATGGTTCCGAGAATGAAGGATACGGCAAAGATTCTCTACTGGATTTATACCGGTCTCACTGTGATTGATATTCTTCTGCTGAAGCTTGGCGGACTGTCATTGTTTGATGCCTGCTGTCTTGGTTTCGGTACAGCCGGTACCGGTGGGTTTGGCGTGCTGAATGATTCATTCGCAAGCTACAGTCCTTATATCCAGAATGTCACAACAGTATTTATGTTGCTGTTCTCGGTCAACTTCTCAATCTACTATCTGATTCTGCTGAAGAAGTTCTCGGCAGCCTTCGGAGATGAAGAATTCAGGCTCTTCTGGGCAGCGGTCTTTGTCGCAACGGCAGCGATTGCCTGGAATGTCAGACCGCTTTACAGCACACTTGAGGAAACCATCCGCCACAGTGCATTCACGGTCGGTACACTGATGTCCACCACCGGTTATGCAACAACGGACTTTGATCTCTGGCCTTCCTTTGCGAAGACAATCGTTGTTCTTCTGATGTTCTGCGGCGCATGTGCAGGCAGCACCGGCGGCGGCTTCAAGCAGATCAGACTTCTTCTGTTATGGAGAAGCTTAAGAAGAAATCTTCACAGATCCATGCATCCGAGTGAAGTGCGTGCCATCCATGTCAACGGACGCCCGATTGATGAAGGAATCATTCATAACACTCATGCATATCTTGTCGCTTATGTGATCATCGTCATTGTCAGTATGCTGATCATATCGCTGGACGGCTTCAATTTTGAAACAAACTTCACGGCAGTCATGGCGACACTCAACAACATCGGTCCGGGACTTGCCCAGGTCGGTCCTACCTGTAACTTCAGTGCCTACAGCGATCTTTCCAAGCTTGTGCTTACTGCAGATATGCTGGCAGGAAGACTGGAAATCTATCCGGTATTGATTCTCATTTCAAAAAGCGCCTGGAAGCGGGCAAGATAACAGATCAGTCTCATGCATGATGCATGGGGCTTTTTCATATCCTTTTCTTCATGTGCGATTCTCGTATATAATTTCAGAAACGGAGTAAGTGACATATGACAAATCTGGTATTTTTTGATATCGACGGAACTCTGGCAATCAAGACGGATGTTCCCGAAAGCGCTGAAGAAGCTCTGAAAGTTCTTCGTGCAAACGGCAGTAAAGTATTCATCTGCACAGGCAGAAACCCTGCCTATGTCAGACGTAATTTTTCACAGTATGCAGACGGCTTTATCTGCTCAAACGGAAGAATGGCTTTCATGGGTGATGAGATTCTTTACAACCATCCGTTAAGCAGGGAACAGATCGTTGAGATTCAGAACAAGCTCGATGCGATCGGCGGCGGCTATCAGTTCAACGGTGCAACCCACGGTTTCTACGGAGGTGCTGAAGAAGGATTCAAGATTCTTCACGATGTGCAGTTTGACGGTTATGTGATTCATGAAAAGAATCCTGACAATATGGATTCTGTCTATGCCCTGGATGTGTGGTTCAAAGATGTTGAAATGCGCCTTCAGATGGAAGAAGCACTGAAAGGAATGTGTCTGCTCAATCCGCACGGACCGCATCCGAGTGCCGATGTGACAGTGCTCGGTGTTGATAAGGGAACAGCTTTAGTGCATATTGCCGAAACACTGAATGTTCCGATTGAAAATACATATGCATTCGGAGACGGCGTCAATGATCTCTGCATGATCGAAGCGGCAGGACATGGCATTGCCATGGGAAATGCAGTTGACACACTTAAAGAAAAAGCAGAATTTATCACAACACCGATTCTTGAAGACGGTGTCAGAAACGGTCTGGCACATTACAATCTGATTTAAAAACCAAGCCGGTAAACAAGCCGGCTTTATTTGAAAGGAAACAACATGAAAGTCTATTTTACATTCGTCAGACATGGGGAAACACTCTTCAATCAGATCAGAAGAATGCAGGGGCAGTGCGACAGCCCGCTCAATCAGAAGGGAATCCGACAGGCAATGAATACGGCATCTGCTTTGAGAAATGAACATTTTGATCATATCTTCTGTTCATCCAGCGAGCGGGCATGGGATACTGCAAAGATCATTGCGCAATATCATAATGAAGAACCTGTCTTCATGAAAGAACTCAGAGAATTTGATTTCGGAGAACTGGACGGTCAGCTGTTTTCAGAAATGAACGATATCATTCAGGTTCACCGCAGAGCGGATGACTGGACGGATGTAAAAGGTGAAAATGTAGAGCTGTTTGAAAAACGTGCGGAGAAGGCATTCGAAAAGATTCTGTTATCATGCAAAGACAATGACCATGTATTGATTGCCTGCCACGGCAGCTATTTTTCCCATCTTCTGAAAACTCTTCTGCATTATGATTTCGATGAATACAGAAACCGGATGATTGCAGAAGGAAGAGACCTTGTCCCCAACTGCTCGATCTCGAAATTTGTTTATGAAGACGGTACATTCAGACTTTTGAGCGAACCGAAAACGGCCGATGAATACAGAAGCCTGCAGAAGAAAACAATCCATGCGGTGATTGTCTCTACGCAGGAAACCCGCTTTGAAGCAGAAGGACGCCTGGAAGGACGGTGTGATTCTGATCTGACTGAGAACGGAATCAGAAAAACAGAAGAGATTGCCGAAGCAATCAGACAATATAAATTTGCACGGGCATATGTCTCGACTTCGGAAAGAGCCAGAGATACAGCAGACATTCTGTTGAGAAAAACAGATACAAAGATCATTTATGAACGTGCTCTCAGAGAGCGGTATCTCGGAACTCTGGAAGCGGACAACAGACACACTTTTGAAGATATCATCGATTATGCACAATACGGTGCGGAAAGTGAAAACGATCTTGAAAACAGAGCAGAAAAGATGATCCGCACAATCTATGATACTTCGAGCGATCAGGATACCGTCCTGGTTGTGACACACCGAAATTTTGCAGAATTGATGAATCAGAAGGCAGCTGAATTCTGTCAGGAAACAGGTCTGACTTTCCATATTGAAATGAAAGGCTGAAACAAAGAGCAGAACACGCTTGTGTTGTGACTTCACGGTTCTTTGCCTATAATAAAAGCGGAAAATATTCCAAAAGGAAGATTTGATATGGACTTAATGGAAAATATTCAGCTCAAACGCAGCTCGCTGACAAAAAACGAAGATAAGGCATGCGAAAAAATCTGTGAAGATCTGAAGCTGGTGCAGAACTGCTCGATTCAGGAATTATCAGAAAGAATCGGTGTTGCCAAAACAACCATTATGCGCTTTGCACAGAAAATGGGATACAGCGGCTATTCTGAATTCAAATATGCAGTCATCAACTATGTCAACAGCTCCGTTCAGCAGGACAGAGCTGAAGAAGATCCTCTCACGCATGCGGAAAATGTTTATGCGGATACAATCCGTCTGATTCATCATACCTGTGATGAATCAGCCATGATGAGAATTGCAGAAAAGATCATTCATGCGGAAAATGTGTATCTTGCCGGAATGATCAATTCGGAAGTCAGTGCTTTACAGATGTATTACAGCCTGCTGATGTTCGGAATCAGGGCAACGGTTCTGAATTCAGCGGAAGCAGTCAGATCGGTTGACTTGTGCGTCGGCAGAAACGATCTGATTATTCTTTACAGCGTATCCGGAAAATCAAGAATGATCCGGCCTCTTTCCGATCTGAAGGAAACTACGGGATGTGAAATTATTCTGATCACATCTGCAGGCAGTGTGAACACAGCTGCCGATGAAACAGTCGTTCTTCCTTCTCTGTCTGTACAGCATGGATCGCTGCTCAAGGATGTTCCGGTTTATTCGGTATTCAATGCGATTCTGGTCGATTATATCTCCCAGGCAAAACAAAACGGTAAAAATTCCAAAAAGTAAAAATAATATGGAAAATATTGCAATTTGTAGTTGACAGCCCTCTCCGCGAGGGCTATATTATAGGCGAGGAGGAAAATATTCCAAAATAAAAACGAAAACGGAATATTTACATTCAAGATGGATAAACTGAATTCACTGGTTGAAAAAATTCTTCTGCCGTTCTCGGCCTGGGTCAACAGCAACAAATCACTTCAGGCAGTATCAAAAGGCTTTATGTCAATCCTGCCTGTCACAATCATCAGCTCACTGTTCTACCTGCTCGCAAACTTCCCGATCGCAGCCTGGACAAATTACCTGGCTTCTTCAGGACTGGACAGATATATTCTGATTCCCTATAACGTCACAATGAGTCTGTTCGCAATCTATGCGGCATTTTCAATCGGATATGCATATGCAGTCAATGACGGTGAAGACGGCCTGTCTTCCGGTATTCTTTCACTGATCAACTTCCTGATCGTCACTCCGTATCTGATTGATGAAGCAGGATCGCTGACCTACAGTTTTGACTGGCTCGGCTGCAAGGGTCTCTTCGTAGCCATGATCGTCGCAGTCATCACTGCAAAAGTATTCGTTCTTTTCCAGAAAAAGGGATGGGTTATCAAGATGCCGGATGGTGTACCTCCGTTTGTGGGTAAGTCATTCGCTTCTCTGATTCCGGGATTCTTAATGGCATTTGTCTTCATGATTGTCGCAATCATCTTTGCAAAGACTTCATTCGGAAGTGTTCATCAGCTGATCTATACATATCTGCAGATCCCTCTGACAAACATCGGCGGCTCGCTGCCCGGCTATCTCTTCATGCAGGTATTCATTCAGTTCCTGTGGTGGTTCGGTATCCACGGATTCAATGTCTGTGCAGGTATCTTCA
>JAUNEN010000111.1:4990-8338 GCA_030525525.1 Erysipelotrichaceae bacterium | reverse complement strand
ATGAAAATACCTGCGCCTTTGAGAATTCCGATCATCAGAAGATCTTCATCTGCATAATCCTTTGTAATTTCACTGCCGAGCTGTCTGACACATTCTGCCAGCTGTTGTTCTGAAAAGAGAATCTTTTCAATATCATCTGTCAGTTTCTGCATATTACATTCCTTTGTTTCTGTTATTGTAGCAGGCTGCTCCGCCATGCAGCAATTCCCTGAAGTGACAGACGGTTGAATATACAGGAAAGACTGTTCTTCCCGATCGGATTCAAAGGATCTGCGGATTTCTTCAATATCCATATATTCCCTGTCATCCAAGGGAATTTCATCCTCAGTTTTTCTTCGCATGATTTGCAGCAATCCGTTATGCTCTGTCTGCTGCACGCAGATTGAACATTCGGGGATTCTGGTTTTTCCCGTATCATTTTTTACTTTCTTCATCAGTCTTCTGCTGAATGATTGTCGTTTTGAAATGTATCTTTAACAATATGGTCTTTTCAAAAATCAAACGATGGATGTACATGCATTCAAAACACTGAAAAACGGCAGATTTCACCAATCCGCCGTTCATGCATACTTCTTTTCTCATGCCCAAAGATTTCTGTCCGTTTCAGGTGATGTTCATGCCTTGTTCTTTTTCATTTCCAGTACAAAGGCGAAGAGATTCAGAATACCTGCGGCAAGAAAGAGCCAGTCAGATAACTGAATACTTTTTGAAACCAGCCAGGAGACTGAAAACAGGCCGATCAGCAAACAGGCAGCAATCAATTCAAGTACGGCAACCCTGCTCATGTCATTTCCTCCTTTGAAGCTAATATTTGCATTCACTTTAGCATTTCTGCGGGATCCCTGACAACTGATGTATTTTTTCAATTTTTCAGTTTCATTAACCTTTGATATCAGAAGAAATGCTTTTTTGTGTTTCAGAAGCTGATTATCTGCTACTCTTGATATATACATTCCTGCATACTTATGACAAAAACGATGGCCGCAAAAAAAATCTATATCAGCAGCATTCAGAAACGAATGTTTTTTCTGGCTTTTGTGACAGCCTTCGCCGCTGCATTTTCACAGACTCTGGCTGCCGTCATTGATGAGATGATTGTCTGTGCATTTTACGGCGAACAGGAAATTGCGGCAGTTTCTCTGGCAGTGCCGTTTTTCAATCTTCTTGAAATACCGGCGGCCGGACTTGCGGCAGGCATTCAGGCAATCTGTGCAAGAGATATCGGTGCCGGAGAAATCAGAAGCGCAAACAGAAAGTTCAATCAGATTTTTTTCCTTTCGGCTGCTGTTTCAGCCATTGCGACTCTCATCTGCTTTACATGCATGAACCAACTGACATATCTCTTTGGGGCAAGAGGAACCGCAGCCGATCTTCATCCTCTGGCTTCTTCATATCTTTACGGTCTTTCCTATGAAATCATTCCGTATGTACTGTTCTGCATCATGGCGCCGGCTGTCATTCTTGATAACGGTGCAAAGCGGGTTACAGTCGCTTCAATACTCGGATGCGCTGCGGATATCATTCTTGATCTTCTGAGTGTGCATTTCGGCTGGGGCCTTTTCGGATTCGGCTTTGCGACATCTGTCTCTGCGCTTGTGTTTTTTCTGATCACGGTCACTCATTTTTTAAAGCCTGACAGGGTATTCAGACTCTCAATCGGAAGAATCCGCTTCAGTGAAATGAAAGAAGTGTTTGTCTCTTCCGGTCCGAAAGCATTTTTCGCTCTGGCTGATACCATTCGTTCTCTGATTTTCATTTCCCTTGCGACAATCACGGGTGGGGTTACAAGTGTGTTTGTGCAGTCCATTCAAAGTACGGTTGCCTATGTTCTCATCATGATCGCAAACGGAATTGCCGGTGCCCTCAATGTCGCAACAGGCATCTGCCACGGTGAAAAGAACGGAGATGATCTGGAAGGATTTGTTCTGCTTGCAGTGCGCTATATCGCAGTCCTCTCAGCATGTTCAATGGCAGTTCTTGCCTTATGTGCAGGTCCGTTGATTTCAGTGCTCTGCGAAAGTGAGGCTTCGGCATCTCTTATGAAATTTTCATTCGGATGTCTCTTTGTCACAACACCTGCCGCACTTCTGCTTCATGTCAGAATCAGCTACCTGCAGGCGCTTGGCAAAGTTAAAACATCAAGAAATCTGGCAATTGCCACCAATCTTGTTGTGCTCAGTGCAGCAGCTCTGATTCTGTCACTTCTCTTCGGCGTTTACGGAGTATTTGCGGCTTTCCCTGTTTCCAAGTTTCTGATCCTGATCTATATATGGCTGATTCATTCTGCACGCACAAAGAAAGTGAAACCTTCATTGTCTGACTTTATTGAAGCAGATGAAAGCTTCTTTGCAGAACCGGGTGATATCATCTCCTACCCGCTTGAATCAAAAGAAGACTGTGCACTGCTCAGTGAGCAGATTATGATGTTCTGCCACGGTCATAAACTGGATGAAAGAAAAGGATATCTTGCCGGCCTTTGCGCAGAAGAAATGAGCGCCCGTGTATTTGAGCAGGAAATGAATTCTTCAGATACACCGCAGAATGCGGACATCCGTGTTGTCATTGATGAAGGCGACGTGATTATCCGTTTACGGGACAACGGTTCCCCATTCAATCTGAAGCAATTTGAAGACAGACTGGAAAAAGAAAAAGATCCTGAAACCGAAACCGGAATCAGAATCCTGATCGCTTCAGCAAAACAGATCAGCTATTACCGAAGCTTCGGAATGAATACAACGATCATTACAATCTGAAGCATCTGCTTAAATGGTGAATGGTTCCCGTTTGATATCATGTTCATCAATATCATTTTTCAGATTCGTAAATTGTTCTGACAAATTCCCAGTCTGAGGCAAGCTGAATGCGTGTCTGGATGATATGGCCTTTCAAAGATTCCTGAAGCTCTTCATATTCCGCTTCACTCATATTGAACAGAATGATTGCCTTTGCCATCCGGCTGTACCTGACAATCCGGTTTTTGTCTTCTGAGCCATAATCCTTCAGGCGAAGATCATAAGCGTGATAAAGCTGTACTGCAGGTGAATAACCTGCATAAAGATCTGAAATGCGTTTTTCAAAACACTTCGCTTCTGCCATGTTTTCCGTTCTCCTTTTCCTTCCGTGACCTTTCAGAGACAGAAACAGAAAAACTCCCATCGATGATGACGGGAGTCCGGCTGGCGCCGAAAGGAGAATAAATATGACACAACACTTCCCATCATCCAAGCTTTAGCACCTTACCCTCTGTCCGGGCAGGCTGCTGCAGGGTCTGCGAGCTTGTCTCTCACCTGTCTCTTTATGGTCAACTGCATTATCACCGATGATATGATACAAAAAACATGCCATATC
>JAUNEN010000111.1:0-4890 GCA_030525525.1 Erysipelotrichaceae bacterium | reverse complement strand
ACAAATAAACACACAAAAGGCGCTTGGAAGAAGTACTGCATATGCAGCACAGTTCTCAGCGCTTTTTGAATACATCAAGCCAGGTGGAATTCGTGCTTATTCCTGAAGATTTATTGATTTCAATGACTGACAGAACGTCGCGATGGTGCCGGGAATACTCTGCACTCCTGTATCCGCCTGATTGTTTGGAATGCTTTTTTTCTTTTTGCGGCAACCGGTTCTGCCGGGTTGTTCTGATAAGGAATATTGGGATCATATTGAAAACGAAGATAATGAGCTTTGTTCAGATGTCAAAAAATCTGTCCTTCATTGCATTTCTGCTCAGGATGTTCGCTTTATATGGTTTTCGCTGTACGATTCTGTCTGCGGTATTGTTTCGGGGATACATCGAAGCGGCTACGGAAGATCCTTGAAAAGTATGCTTCGTTTTCAAATCCTGACATTTCGGCGATTATACTGACGGTGAGATCTGTATTGATAAGCAGTGTTCTGGCATTTTCCAGGCGCAGGCAGATCAGGTATTCATTCGGCGGCAGACCTGTTGATTTTTTGAACTGTCTGGACAGATGATATTTACTGATGCCGCAGAAATCTGAAAGCTGGTCAAGTGTCAGCGGTTCACGGAAGTGCTCATGCATATAGCTGATCAGAGTTTCCAGTCCGCCGATCCCGCCGAAGCGATCTGATTCAGATCTGTTTTTTTCCAGAATCAGATGTACAAGCAAAGTTTCAATCCGGTGGCTGATACGCATATTACGGTGCATTTCCAAAGAAAGATACTGATCCAGCATACTGAAAATATCATTCAGAAAAACCGATGGATTTTCAGTATGCATAACGCAGGATCCTTCTGCTGTAAATTCCCTGTACAGCAGTGAGGCCAGAGTGCCGCCAAGATGGATATCAGTATGTTCCCAATATACTCCTTCAGTCATATAGGTATGAGGCTGTCTGCAGTCAATCCAGAAGATATCATTGGTTTTAAGATGACAGACCGTTCCGTTATATTCAAGTTTTCCGTTACCGCTCACTGTATGAACAAGCAGAAAAGACTGTACAGCCTGACGGCTGGTAAAATAACCGGCCTGGGAATACATATGGGAAAAAGACTGCAGATGCAGATACTGAAAGAAATCATCCTCTGCCTGAGGGAATACCGGCAGTACATCCACATAGCCCCTGAGTCTGTAATCTGAATGCGCCAGTGGATTCAGCTTTTCACTGATGTTTTCCGGCATGCCTTCAGCCGGTTCGGTCATTTCCTGGATGCCGCTGCCCTGCTGATTGAATTCATAATGAATCATCGGATATTTTTCAAACATTCTTTACCTCCGCAAGATTGTGCAAATAATTGAGCACGAAGGTGCATTAAATTCATTATTTTTAATATCTATACTAAAGATACAGGAATAGTTGAATCTGAGCAATATCAGACAAAGGAGACAGAATGATGAAGCTGTATGATCTGAAAACAAATCACGAAACAGAATTGCTTGGCATCGATACAAAACCGTATTTTTCATGGAAACTTGAAGGCGAAGAAGAGAATACCGTACAGACATCCTACCGTTTACGCGTACGTGATGATTCAGAAATCATCTGGGATACCGGAGTACAGGAAAGCAGTCAGTCTGTATTTGTCCCGTATCGCGGAATCCCTCTGAAGTCAAAAACACACTACACATGGACTGTGACTGTGACTGACAATCACGGAAACAGTACCGAAGCAGAAACATGGTTTGAAACGGCATTCTTCTATCCCGAGGACTGGAAAGCAGTATGGATTGAACCTTCCGAAAAACCTGCAAAACGTAAAAAGGGATTCGGAAACCAGCCTGCCCCTACCATGTTCAGAAGAGCATTCAGCATCAAAGAAGATATCGTTTCCGCAAGGCTTTATGCAACATGCCGCGGAATCTATGAGGCTTACATCAACGGAAACAGAGTTGATGACAGACTGTTTGCGCCTGAATATACATCCTACAACAAGATTCTCTTATATCAGGTTTATGATGTGACTTCCTTGCTTTGCAAAGGAGACAATGCTTTCGGCATGTATGTTGCGGACGGATGGTATTTCTGTCCTGCAACAACCATGAGCAGAAATACTGCTTCCATGCCTCACGCTGCCATGTATCAGATCGAAGCAAAGCTCTCTGACGGAAGCACCGTGATCATCAGCTCGGACGGAAGCGAGAAATGGAGCACAGGCCCTGTCCTTTTCAGCGATCTGTTTGCAGGTGAACAATATGATGCACGCAAAGAACAGACAGGATGGTCTGAAACATCCTTCAATGATATTGAATGGAAAGCTGTCAGGAATTGCGGCAAAGATGTGAAAACACTGGCTGTACAGACAGGCAGACCTGTCAGAGCAGTCAGAGAAGTACCTGCCCGCAGCTGTTATGTCTCTCCCAAAGGAGAACATATTATTGATTTCGGTCAGGTTCTTGCAGGTCATGTCAGATTCAGAATCAATGAACCGGAAGGTACAGCTGTTACACTGGAACACTTTGAAATTCCCGATACAGAAGGCAATTACTTCAACAACATTCTCGGAACAGCCGGAATCGGTGAGGGATGCGATCAGAAAGTCGTCTATGTTTCAGACGGCAAAGAAGCAGTCTATGAAGCAAAATTCTCCTTCCACGGTTTCCGCTATATCCGAGTCAGCGGCGTGAAGAATATCAATCCTGAGGACTTTACGGCAATTGCGGTTTCCACCGACAGCAAGGAAACAGGAACATTCGAATGTTCCGATCCGCGCATCAACAGACTGTATGAAAATACCAGATGGTCGCAGCGTTCAAACATGCTGTCAATCCCGACCGACTGCCCGCAGAGAGAAAAAGCAGGCTGGACCGGAGATATTGCCATTTATGCTGCAACATCGCTTCAGAATGAAGATACAACCGGATTATTGACAAGATGGCTTAAGAGTGTCAGTGCAGATCAGATGAAAGACGGCGCTGTTCCGATGGTCGTTCCCGAAAACATGACTTACCGGAACATGAAAGTATTGCTGAAACTTGCCGGAGGACTGAAGGGCAATGTCGGTGTTGCCGGCTGGGGTGACGCCTGCATTCTGGTACCTCTTGCCATGTATGAGCAGACCGGCAATACAGAGATCCTCAAAGAACAATATGAAACAATGAAAAAGTGGTGTGATTTCATTATTCATGCCGCCGAAAAATACAGAGGAGACAAAAAGATCCCCAAAGAAATTGACCGCTATCTCTGGAATACAGGCTTCCACTATGGAGAATGGCTGATTCCCAGCAAAGGTGCACTCAGCGGCAGCGGTTCCGAAGGCATGACTGAAAGCATGAATGAAGGAAAGAAATATGTCACCGAGACATATGCATATCTTGCAATGAAGAATTTTGCAAAGATCTCCGCATTGCTCGGTGAAGAGCAGAATGAAAAGAAATACTCCGCCATGGCCGAAAAGATGAAAGATGCTTTTGTCAGAGGCATTATTACAGAAGACGGCAAAATGCCTGTCTCTGTGATGGGCGGCTACATCCTTCCTCTTCACTATGGCCTTGTACCTGAAAAATTCCATGATTCCTTTGTTCAGGAAATCATTGATAAAATCGATGCAAACAACGGCTGTCTTGATACCGGCTTCCTCGGTACACCGATCATTCTGGATACCTTATGTGAAAACGGATATACAAAGAAAGCATTCGATCTTCTCTTCCAGGACAAATGTCCATCATGGCTCTATGAAGTCGATCAGGGTGCAACAACAATCTGGGAAAGCTGGATCACAAAAAATCCCGACGGTTCCCCGCAGGCTGTCAGCCTGAATCATTATGCCTTCGGTTGTGTGGCTGACTGGATGTTCCGCAATATCAACGGTATGGTTCCCACTGCTCCGGGTTATAAAACATTCATGATCAGACCGCTCATGGATGAACGTATCACTTCTGCTTCCCGTACTTTTGAATCTGAATACGGAACAATCAGAAGCGACTGGAATGTCAAAGACGGCATCTTCACACTCCATGTAACAATCCCTGCCAATACATCTGCAGAAATCCGGCTTCCCGATGGCAGCTCATGCACAAAAGGCTCAGGATCCTACACATTCAGCTGTGCATTCTGATACATTGCATTCAGGAATTTTCCAAAACAAAGATCAGGGCATTTTTCCCTGATCTTTTCAAGAGGAGAGTCTCATATATCACGATATCTTTGGGGGAAGGAAGATATCGAAGCCTTCTGTCTGTGATCCAGTTATTTCGGTTCAATGTCCAGAATACTCACACGGCCCATAAGGTCTTTATAGACTGTGACAATCACTGTTTCTTTTTCACTTCCCGGATATACAACCTGCTTTTCTGCCAGGAATTTGTAATTTGTCCCGCTGACAATCTGTGTTTCCAGAAGTTCAATCACTTCATATTTCACACCGATCAGATCCTCCGTTGCGATTTCAAAGATTTCTTTCAGTTCTTCTGTCATCTCCGGTTCATCTGATTCTGTCCACCCACTGAGCATTTATTTGTTTTCTGTTTCTGTATTCATTACTGCACCTGTTAACATTGCGAGTGCTGCTGCACCTGCGATCATTGCTTTCATCATATTCTTAACCTCCGGGCTTCTTTGCCCTTTCACCTTAATACACAGGATTCAGGTATGACTGGTCACAATTTTCTGCAGAAATTCTAAAAAAAGTATATACAAGTTCCATTTCACTTTTCACAGAACTGTCTGAAATCCTGTGTTATCATATCCATGTAAAAAGGATCACCGATGACGGTTGTCCTTAATTGTTTACGAAATCAATCGCTAACGTTTGTCAGACTATCGGCGATTGATTTTTGTATCTATATATGCAGCAATCTGCAAGCCTAAGCTTACAGCTGAGATTGTCAAAGCAAT
>JAUNEN010000110.1:7023-8356 GCA_030525525.1 Erysipelotrichaceae bacterium | reverse complement strand
TGAATCAGATTCAATCTTACTGTTCAGCATAGCGATACAGGAAGGTGACACACATAGCACGTGTGCAGCTGTGGCCGACGCCGAATCTGCCTGTGCCATCGTTGAGACCCTTTGTGATGCCCTTCTCTGCTGCCCAGCTTAATGCACTGAGATAGTATGCATCAGCCTTTGTATCTGTGAAGGTTGCAGTTTCTGTAGGTTCAGGCTTGCCTGCATATCTCCACAGGAAGGTGACGATCTGCTCTCTTGTGCACTTGTCATCCGGTCCGAACATGTTCTTTCCGGCATAACCTGTTGTGATTCCCTGCTCACTTGCCCATGCGATTGCATCTGTGAAGTATCTGCCTTCCGGTACATCCGTGAAGGTTGCAGGTGCACTTGCCTTAGGCTCGCCAGCCAGTCTCCACAGGAAGGTTACCATCTGTCCTCTTGTGACGTCTGCGTCAGGTGAGAACAGAGTCTTGCTTGTTCCGGTAGTGATCTGGATCGGCTTATGGTAGTAAGCCCAGTAAACAGGATCATAGAAGTATCTGTCAGCGTCCTTGACATCATCGAACTGGAATTCACCAGGGATCGGTGTCCAGAGGTAATCCTTAGCGAACATTGTGAAGGATTCTCTCCATACGCCCCAGTCATGAGCGCCGCCGAGGAGCTCGAATGTGTACTTGACACCGAGATCATCGTACATTGCCATGTAATCTGTGGAAGCGATACCCATCTTGTTGTTGTAAGCCATGTCGATCGCACCTGCTGTGAGGAAGAGTACGGATCTGTTCAGTGCTTCAACATCATAGTGTGTCTTATCCAGGTCTGTGGAACCGCCGGAGAAGCTTCCGAAGTAACCGAATTCGTTCGGATATGTCTTCGCCATCTGGTTGGTTGTCATGGAGCCCATGGACAGACCGCAGAACGCTCTGTCATTTGCTTCCTTGGATACGCTGTACATCTTCTCAACGAACGGAATGATGTAGTCTACGACGTTCGGCAGAACCTTGTCATAATCCCATCCGAAGTATTGGTTATTCATTGTGACAGCGATTGTCGGCTCAACTTCACCGTCAGCGATCAGGTTGTCGAGGATGTTCGGTACTGCACCGATGGTCATCCATTCGTTCTCATTTCCGCCGCCGCCGTGGCTGACATAAACTGTCTTGTAAGTCTTGGATTCATCATAGCCATACGGCAGATAGACACCGATGTACTGAGTTGTACCGTCGATTGCCTTGTAAGGCATGAATTCGTAAGTACCCTTCAGATCGTCAGTTCTTTCATAGATGTATTCCTGACCCTTTGTTGTGTTGTCCTTATCGCCGACATAGAAGAGGCTGTGGCC
>JAUNEN010000110.1:0-6923 GCA_030525525.1 Erysipelotrichaceae bacterium | reverse complement strand
CAACATCTTTTCCTTCTTCAGGAACGTATACGAACTTAACGCCGTTGCCTGCGACCTTGACGCCTGCTTCAACGTTCTCTGCTCTGTTCTGCTTAGCGAGCCATTCCCACTCGTTCTCTTCGCATTCATCGCAGAAGCATTCGTTGTTGTCGAAGTATACCCAGCTCCAGTGTGTGCTGTACTTGTAATCGCTGCCATCTTCAGTCAGATCGTTGAATCTGCCTGTTGTGTCATGGACATCCTCGAAGGAGGATACATGAACGTTTTCATTGCCTGCAGCTTCGAGTCTTGCGACCAGAGCTTCAGTTGTGTTTGCATAGTTGACTGTGTCGTCAATGACGCAGTGTGTGAACCAGATCGGCAGATCTGCAATGTTCGCAATCTTCTCATCGGAAACCTGTGAGCTTGTGGAAGCCGGGCAGATCGGATAAGCTGCTGCGAAGAGATCAGGTCTTGCATAAACCATGTTCATGGTCTGACCGCCGCCCATTGAGCAGCCGCCGACGATGACTCTGTCAGCATCAATTGCGAGTGCTTCGTCCGCAACCATTGCTTCAGTCAGTTCAATCTTGCCTGCAACAATGTCCTTGCCTGCTGTGTTTGCAGGAGTCTGCGGTACGAGTACGTATGCGCCTTCGAACAGTTTCTGGAATTCTTCACCATTCAGAGCTGTGACTTCGTTTCCGAGCAGAGCAATTCTAGGATCGCTTCCTCTTTCACCGACGCCGTGGTTCCAGATGATGAGAGCGTGTTCTTTACCATCATCAGCATTTTCAGGAGTGTAGAGTCCGTAAGGAATTACAAGTCCGTCTGCTGCTGTGAATGTGCTGTATTCATATCCTTCGAGCTGAGGGATCTGAACGTTTTCGTTGTTGACATCAGCTACATCGATGACTGCATCAACGAGCAGGTCTGTGATGACTGCTTCGCCTGACTTCAGTGTCTTGCCGTCTGCCAGGTTGACGAACAGTTCATACGGATTTGCCCAGCTGTTTGTCCATGTCTGCATGCTCCAGACGATCGGACTGCCTTCAACCGGTGAGATTCTCATGTCGATTGTGATGTATTCGGAAGCTTCTGCAACCTTGTTTCCTTCAGCATCGGATACGTATGCATCAAGAACTGTACGTGCAGACGGTGTTCCGTTGTTGACAGCCTGTTCAACGACGAATGTTTCAGCAGAAACATCAGCCGGATCAACAGCCTTTGTCAGGTGGATGATTGTTCTGTCAATGCCTGCGCCCCAATCGTCGCCGGTCAGACGGACAACCTGTGCACCGGCTGCGCTTGTTTCTGTTTCAGCGAGCCACTGCCATTCGTTGACACCGCACTCATCGCAGGTGTTTTCGTTGTTGTCGAAGTAGATCCAGCTCCAGTGTCCTGCATAAACATGAGGATTGCCGTCAGCGTCTGTGAATCTGCCGGTTGTGTCATGGACGTCAGCCCATTCTGTCTTATGGACATCAGCGCCTGCTTCCTTGAGTCTGTTGTATGTCGGGATGGATGTTGCTGTCGGATCAACTGTTGTGTCAGCGTCTGCGAATGTGAACCAGATGCCCATGCCGCTCTTTGCGAGTGCATCGATCTGTTCATCAGTGATGAATTCATCAGCGAATGCTTCGCAGATCGGATATGCCCTGTAGAAGTAGTCAGGATGCTTGATGATCATTTCCATCGTCATGTAACCGCCGTTGGAGCAGCCGCCGATGATGATTCTGTCTGTGTCAACATCCGGATTGTTCTTTACATAGTCTTCGATGAATTCGAACAGTGCAGGTTCATATACGGAACCCTTGTCACCGGACTGATAGCTGCCGTCGCCGCCATCCATCCACATTGTCGGAGCCTGCGGTGTGATTACGTAAGCGCCGCCGAACAGTGACTGGAATTCATCAGATGCGAATGCTGTTACTTCATTTCCGAGCAGATCGATGTAGTTGTCGTTCTTGCCCTTGTTTGTGCCCTCACCTGCGCCGTGCAGCCAGATGAACAGAGCGTTCTTGCCTTCGTCTTCAGCCGGTGCGAATTCACCATAGACAATCGGAGTTCCGTCTGTCGCTGTGAATGTATCCTGAGTGAAGAGGTCAGCGACCGGTGAGATCCACTGATCGTTGTCATAGAAGTCGATATCGCTTTCGACTGCGATCTTGACTGTTTCTTCACCGATTGCAGCTCTGCCCTTGACAGCCAGGTTGTACTGATCAACCCATCTGTTGAAGCCGGTAGCCAGTTCATAGTAGAACGGTGAGCCTTCATCCGGTGAGATGTACATAACGACTGTCAGAGTCTTGCCGCTTTCGTCTTCGACCTTTTCACCATTCTCATCAGAGAGGTAAACATCGAGAACCTTGCGTTCTGTGACAGCTGTTGTCGGCTGGAATGTTGCCCAGTTGAATGCTTCTTTTGTTTCTGTTACGAAGAACTTGTTTGCATCAAGACTTGCAGCGTCAACTGCTTCATCGAGAGTGATGATTGTCTTTTCAACAGCAGGTCCCCAGTCATCGCCGGTAACGACGACTTTCTGTGTTCCTGTGAGTTCCTTGTATTCAATGTCGAGTCTGATGGATTCGCCTGTTTCAAGATCACGTGCATACTTCTTCATGAAGTCCCACATCATCTGTGCGTCAGGCATGTAGTTCCAGTGACCCCAGCCATAGATACGGTTGAAGCTGATTTCAACGTCTGCGTCATTGGACTTGACACCGCCCTTGATTACAGGGATTGTTTCAGCTGTCGGTTCAATTGTGTATGTTTCATCCCACTTGACCGGGTAGCCGCTCTCTGCGATCAGAGCCATATCGAGATCATCAGCAGTTGTAACAGGCATATCATTGAGTGCTTCATATGCATTCAATGTTGTCATTGCGCCGTTGTTGATGTTGACATTGTCATATGTTCCCATCAGATATTCATCAGCGTCGCCGGAGAAGAAGATGATCGGGAAGTCATATTTAGCTTTGTTTCTTGTGACATCAGCGAAGTTTGCACCGCCCTGAACGCCGAACGGACCGGACTGGCCTGCACCGGCAGCGATGTACTTGGCATTTGCCAGACCCTGCATATATGTATTTCTGGAGCCTGCGGAGAGACCCTGGATATACACACGGCTTGCATCGATCTGCGGATACTTCTCTTCGATCATCTTGATCATCTTGATGAAGTCTGCAGAATCAACATCTTCAGTTGTCATAACCATCGGCTGATATGTGTAGCCCTGGTATGTATGACCCTGCCATTCCGGAGCGACGAGGATAATGCCTTCCTTGGAAGCGATGTTAGCCCAGCCTGAGCAGTCATACTGAGTTCTCGGATCGTTTGTGTTGCCGTGCATTAACAGAACCATCGGTACTGTGCCTGCTGCTGCGCTTTCAGCCTGTTCCGGAATGTATTCATACCAGAGGTTGAGCTGACCGTCGCCATCCAGGTCTTCTGTCACGACTTCACGTTTAATGTTGTCGATTGCTTCGATGGAATCGAAGTACTGATAGAGTCTTGCGGAGTCTGCTTCGAGATTGCCGGTAACCATCGGTCTGGAGTACCATGTGCCGATTGCGCCGATTCCTGCAGAATTGTCGAGGTAGTTGCCGATACGGCCGAACTTGTTGAGGACTTTGTCCCATGCATTCTTGACGCCTGTGACTGCATCTTCTTCAGCTTCGTTGACAACAACGAGTTCGAATCTGCTGTCAGGATTGACATATGTTGTGAATCCGTCAGCTTCTTCTGTCTTTTCAGCCTTGTTGGCTGCGATGTAAGCCGCTGCGTCTGCGCCGGATACATAGACCGGTACGGACTGAGTCGGTGTTTCACCAGCTTCGCCGCCGATTAATGCGAGACCGGAAACGAAGTTCATGTAAGGAGTCAGATTTTCATTGATGAATGTAGCACCCTTGCCGATACCGATGAGCTTGAAGTTCTGCGATACGACAACCTTTGTCTGCATGACTGTCTTGAAGTCTTCAACATCATAGCTTCTCATGACATATGCCTTGGAAGCGGATCTGTCGAGGATTTCTGTGAGACCTGTGTCATCCAGGAGTTTCTGTGCATCTTCATCGGAGAGGATTTCATCCGGATAGATTACGAATGTCGGTGCTGCAACTGCGTTGACGGATTCGATGGAAAGCTTGTCAGCTCCGCTGTAAACGTAAGCTTCATCCATCTTTGTCAGAGCTGCCAGATAAGCATCGATCGGTGCCTGCTGTGTATCAACCTTTGCCTTGGAACCTGTAGCGGAAAGTTCGATATCATCAGGATTGCCGCGGAGCGTATAAGGAGCACGCTTTGTTGTGCCGTCTGCCAGACCGTTGAGGACCTGGTTCAAGTCATTCAGATACTGAATGCCCATTTCATTCGGCTTGTCAGCGCCGAATCCGTCATAGAACTGCTGCCATCTGTGGCCTGCAAGAATTCTTGCATGATCCATGGAGTTGACGATTCCCTGAAGAGCCTTGACGCCATCCTGCAGTTCGCCCAGAGGGTTGTCGCCGTACATCCAGAATGCCCACACGAAGCCGGAGCCGATGGAGTCACCGGTGAAGATGACTTCTTTGTCTCTCTGTGTGATTGCCAGTGAGCCCGGAGTATGGCATGCGATTTCCATGATCTCATAATCGAGACCGTTGACATTAATGACATCGCCGTCTTTGACGAGTTCAACCTTTTCAAGATCAACCTGAACAGGGAGCGGTGTGCCGGTTGTTGAACCAACGACTTTACCGTCTTTATAGTCATCCTTGTCAACATAGACCTTTTCGACATTCAGGCCGTCGAGCAGACCTTCGGTTGTGATTAAGCGTACATGATCGCTGTGACCGTGAGTGATGATGAAGGAGATCGGCTTGCCGTCGGACATAACTTCGAGGATTGCTCTTGCGGAGTCATACTTTTCCTGACTTCTCAGAACATCGCCTGCGTCGATCATTGTCAGACCTTTTTCATTGACAACCATATACATGGATGACGGGTTGTTCACGACGCCTGTCTTTGTCTCGCCTGTTTCTCTGTCGATATAATCAGGGATTGTTGCGCCGCCCGGAACAGCCTTTGTCTCTTCGTCCATGTGGTAGACGCCGTCTGTCATCTTCTCAACTTTATAGGAGCCGAGTTCAGCATATCCGTCTTTTTCCAGAGCTGCCTTGAAGGCTGCCTTTTCAGCTTCGATATCTCTTTCTTCTTCAGCGGGTGTGTAGTTGACTGCCCACTGCCAGATGTGTGTTCCATCTGCAGCCTCAGGGTTGTTTCTGAGTGTGTAGATCCATGACCAGTGGTCGCTGTACTTGACTTCTGTGTATTCGCCGTCCTGATCATAGTCTTCAGCAAACTTCAGCTTGCCGCCCTGTCTCTTTTCGCCGGAGATGCCGGTTACTTCACCGAGATCGAATGTCTCATACAGAGAGAGCTTGTACTTGCCGTCAGCTGTTTCATATGTTGTGAAGCCGGAAGCGATACCCTTGTCGCCTTCGATCTTCTTTTCGGAAACTTCTTCACCTTCAGTGATGATGTTCCAGATTCTCTTTGAGCATTCTTCAGGATCGACTGAGCTGTCTGTTTCGCCCTGAACGAGCCAGATTGCTGTATCGGAATCCTTGAGAGCTGCGAGTTCTTCATCTGTCGGAATCGCATCATCAGATCCGCTTCTTGCATTTGCTGCATCGAGAGCCGGGCAGTTGATCATAGCAGCCTTGAACAGGTCAGGATAAGCAATGATCATTCTTGTGCTCATGAAGCCGCCTGCGGATGCGCCGGAGAGGTAAACTTCATCCGGGTTGATGCCGTTGGCTTCGATGACTTCCTGAATCTCGTTGTAGCAAGGTTCAAGCAGATTGTTATTGACTGCGAAATACCACATATTCGGTGCCTGGAAAGCCATAACACTTGCATCACCGAATACTTCCTGAGCTTCGGATACCCAAGCAGCACCGCCTCTGTTAGCGAGGATCTGTGCAACATTGTTGTTTGTATCCTTTGTCGGGAAGTCGCCTTCGCCGTTTCCGTGGAAGAAGACGATCAGCTTGTCATTTGTTCCCTTGTGGAACTGATAGTTGATCTCGTCCTGAACGTTTTCGAACTTTGCGAGTTCATCGTTTTCAAGATCTGCCCAGGATGTCGCATCACATTCATAAGCTGCTGTGAATGCGAGTTCTCTTCCGTCCGGTGCTGTCTCGGTCAGATCTTTAACCTGATTGACTGTGAATCCGAGAATTGCCGGATAGTTTCTTCCTTCGCCTAACCATGTCAGTACGGGCGCAGCTGAAAGATCAAAGTAAACTGTGATCTTACCGCCGTCCACTGCGGTCTTGACGACCGGCAGCGGCTTGCTCGCATCGAAATATGGATAAGGCTGTCCTTTGAGTGCTCCGTAATCAACGGTTGATGTCATGTAAACTTCAAATGTTTCATTGTCGAGTCCGGAAATCTTCTTGTCGCCGAAGTCGATTGTCATTGATTTTACATACTCACCTGCGTCGGTTACCTCGCCCTGAATAGCCACTTTGTAAGTTTCTGTTGCGGCGTCCTCTGTTTCTGCTACGATGACTTCTTCTTCGAGTTCAGCGTCTTCGGCATAAACAGCAGTCGCAGACGATGAAAACATCATAGCTGCTGCTAACAGAGAGGCTCCGATTTTCTTAGGCCATAACATTCGTTGGTTTCCTCCTAAAATAAAATTAAATGCGTATTATGTAGTGATGAAATCCAAAAGCACAAGATGAACAATTCAACCTCCTTTCAATGATCTGTGCCCTGTAAAAAAATGATAAGCTTTCCAGCCCGGAATTTACAATGCAAAAAATTAAGTTCGTACATATTTTTTGGACGTTTTTGATTTGTTCAGAAAATTATGCAAGCGCTTTCAGAAACTCGCAGATTTATTTTCATAAATACAATTTCTTAAGATACACTTTCCTGATAATGTCATTTTT